>CAZYJA010000001.1:0-29960 GCA_964647245.1 uncultured Syntrophomonas sp.
CTGATGCCTTGTTCAACCAGCAACCGCTTACAGTAGACGATGTGCTTGCTTCCCCGGTCATCGTTGAACCCCTTCATCTTTTGGAAATCGTCCGACCCTGCAGCGGTGCGGCGGCAGTAATCGTCAGTCGGGTAAATGATGATACCCAACTGCTCCATGATCCGGTATCACTATGGGGCTTTGGGGAGGCTTACACCCACAATTCCATAATCTACGCACCCAGTTTGACTGAGAGTTCAGTAAAAGCCGCAGCCCACCGCGCTTTGCAAATGGCGAGAGTTGAAACCCGGGATATTGACCTGGTATCCCTGTACGACTGTTACACCATCACCGTCCTAATCAGCCTTGAAGACATTGGCTTTTGCCGTAAAGGCGAGGGCGGTAAATTCGTCGAGGATACCGACCTTACCTATAAAGGCAACCTGCCCTGCAATACCCACGGGGGACAGTTGTCCTGCGGGCAAACCTCTTTTGCCGGCGGGATGTCCCATGTTACCGAAGCCGTTCGCCAACTACGAGGTGAAGCCGGACCCCGCCAGGTGAAAAACAACCGGGTAGCCCTCGTCAATGGCAATGGAGGAGTAATGAGCACCGAGTGCTGTTTAATCCTGGGAAGACGGTGAAGGAGGTAAAACCTAATGAATTACCAAGAAATATATTGGCAAAAATTAAGCACCGGGCAGATGTGTCTGCAGTACTGCCCGGAATGCCAGAAGTATATCTTCTATCCACGCGAGTCGTGCCCGCACTGCTTACAGCCTGGACTGGAATGGAAGTCAATCAGTGGCCAGGGTCGAGTATATAGCTATGCAATCGTAAATGTTACTGCCCTGCCCGAATTTAAAGATAAAGTCCCCTACATATACGCAGTGATAGAACTTGCGGAGGGAGTGAGATTGCCCAGCAATATAATCGGCTGTCCCCTCGATAAAATACAGGTTGGTATGCCTGTGCAGATAGCCTTTATAGTTAGTGATGGGTGTACCCTCCCCGTCTTCGCCCCTGCGTAAGGGGGTCCGTGTCAAGGGGACGGTCCTTTTTGACACGCAACATAAGCGTCCCCAATGACACCCTAGTCCCAGTCTTCTTCTGCTTGATTAGTAGTGCTGGACTCTAATTCGGCTCGGGTATTTCCATCAAACAAATCGTTTACCGAGGGGGCGGCTATTTTCCCATGGGATCGGGTTTCAACCGTGCTTACGACTATGATCTTGCGAACTTCATAGTTGGTACTTTTGAATTTTATCCGCACCTCCACTATAAATTTATTATCTTCAGCCTTAGTGATTTTGTCGGCTTTTATATCTTTGATATTCTCCAGGTCTCTTAATAACGGTTCGATGTTGTCCGCAGAATCAATTAGTTTCCCGGCAATTTTGAGGTCATTCTGATCTAGTGCGCTTATAAAGACTGCTACTATTTCCTGCGGCTTTAATAAAGCTAATTGTTGGTCTAGTAAGCCCGCCGCTTTCCATATCATCATCTGATGGGCCAGGTCAACTTTACTACTGCCATGGGTTTTACTGTTCCGGAAATGAATGCAGAAATGCCCGTCAAAATTATTGCCGCTAATCGCACCTTGACCATGTGGCATTCCGTTCATGGAAGCAGCGATCATCTGTCCATTGTCTAATTTGACTACCACTGCTCTTCGTTTCCAGGTCCAACGACCATTATATATCTGCTTCATAATTGCACTGTCGGCTGCCGTTAGGGGCTGTACATCCACATGATTAGAACCGCCTCTCCTCTGGACTCGAAAAGACAACTGCGAGTCAACATCAATAACATCGGCAGTGGCGTTTTTGGGAAAAGCACCTTTCACTTCATCCCAGGTCAGAAATGCCCCTACCAGCCCTATACTTTCTGGCTTCGATTCATTCTTATCCTGGGTCCAATCAGGATAATATTTATGGATCAGCAGTACTGTCGCTAACCCAACCATAATCAACAGTATCACGAATACGAGCCTATATCTATTAATACCGATAATCATAATAAAATCCCTCCCTTCCGAAATTATATTTAGAAAGGAGGGATAACTATGACAGTTTATTTTTTTACGGTTATTAGGGGATCTACCTGCTCCGTCAGACTTGTTTCGCCTTGGTGTTAGACGGTATTTTCCTGAATTTTCTACTCATCTTACCTTCTTCACCTACAAAGGTGTTAAAAGGAGTTAGTTGTTCATCACGCTGAAAGGGGAACCAGCCCTGGTTACAATCCAAACAGATGCATTCAGTTCTGTTATAACCCACAAATCCGAATATGGGGCCTAGCGGGCCTACGACACAAGTAGCTAATAGGCCCCTGATAATAGCATAACCATATTTATGATAAACATAATTCTGCGACTTACAGTTTGGACATCGGCTTTCGATGCCTGGAGCCCCAATGTTACAATGGGGACAATGGTAGGCATTCTCCGGAACACTCTGGCCGCAGGATCTACATTTTTTCTCTTTGCTGGTAATTTTATATATAGCAGGCTTGGCAGCCATGGCAGACAACTCCTTTTTTCCTTGAAACCTATATTCTAAAGCCATATAAGATTATAACATAGGAGCTAACTTAAATATTCGCTAAATTTTTACCAAAAACAAAATATTTTCTTCGAATTTGGCAGAATAAAGGGTATAATCAATAGGTATTCCCTCTAACAAAATGAGAATAATATTAATAATGGAGGAATAAAATAATTATGAGTGGTGAATGGAAAGATTCTTTAACTGTTATAGGTTTTGCCTTAATATTAATAGCCATTGTTAGGCTTATTATTCCGTATAAGATCAAAAGAGTAATTAAAAGATGTGAATACGTGCAAAATAATTTGAATAATAAAAACGTACGCAAGTTAATCAGGTTTATACGCATAAACAACGTTAGTTCACCCCAGATAGGACAAGCCTTACGAGAAACTCAACTGGCGGTCAACGAAGCTAACCATATTGATGGTGATTTAAAGCTCAGTCTATATAATACCCTATCTTTCAAACGCATTATGGGAATACAAGAAGTAAACCCGGTGTATGTAGATAAGGATGGCAACCCCATAGCCTAAACCCATTGATCGAAGTTCATAAATATAAATTCATAAGATAAAACAAAGCGGACTGTAGAAACAGCCCGCTTTATCTTTAATTATTGATAGTACTAGCTGTTTCTAACCGTGCTCTTGTTTACATATACATCCATATAATCCTTGATGACTCTCGGCATAATCATCTGATGGATTGGACATATTGATTTAGGATTCTGATATACTCCGCCTACGAACGCCTGGATATAGTTGCGTAATGCAGGCATCTTAACGATTTCATCTACGTAACCCTTCTTAGCACAAAATACCGGTTTAGATCTATCACTGTACAGCTGAATCAGTTCGTTCATCTTAGCAATAGTTTTATCCAATGGTTTTCCATCATCCTGGTCTTTTACCAGTCTGCGGGAATACATAGCTGCAGCAGCAGTCTCACCATGCATTACGTTGATTTCAGTTGTGGCAGTACCGAGGCTGAAGGCATTGGTCTTGCCACCCTGGGGTCCGCCTAATACGTAATGGGCAGCAGCAGTACCCTTTCTCAGGGTAATTTCCATGGAAGGAACATCAGTATTCTGAATGGAGTAGATCAAGGATTGACCCAGGCCCAAAAGTTCAGCTTGTTCTGCAATATCGCCTACGTCTATACCAGTGGTGTCCTGTATCCATACTAATGGTAATTTGTCACGGTTACATAAAGTAACAAATTCGCTCATCTTGATCAGACCCTGATGATAAAGTTTGCCGCCAACTCCGATATACTCTTTGGTGTATTCCGGATAATCTTTCAGCACGCCCTGTTTATTAGCAACAAATCCACATAGCATACCATCGATTTTAGCAATACCGGTATACATTTCAATACCATAGTCAGGCTTGTATTCCATATGCTCGCTGTTATCAAAGATGCGGGCTAATACTTCATATATATCGTAGCCTCTCTTTTGATTGGCAGGAACTATACTGCGCAGATCTGCGCCGTCAAATTTAGGTGCGGCTGGCTCAGCAACTCTGAAGAATTCAGGATTATATGCAGGCAGAGCGCCGACATACTTCTTGATTTGGTCCAGAACGGCCTCTTCACTGTCCGCTACTTCACGGAAGAAACCAGTAACGTTGCGGTGAATGTCTACACGACCGGGAGGTGTTGATTTGAACTTACGGGTAGCATCGATTAAAGCCTGTGCAGCTTCTTCATCCACATAACCCTTAGGACTCATACCGCCTACGATTCCAGCGCCGCCCACAGCCATGTTAGCTTTTTTGTGAGCAATCAAAATGGTCGGGCTGATACTGTGATATCCGCCACCGGCTGGGTTGGTTCCATAAATACCTACGATAACTGGCAGACCCAGCTGTTCCAGTTCATTATGTCTGTAGAAGGGAGTTCCACCACCAATACGGTTGGCATAAACTTCGTCCTGATGACTCAGCTTAACCCCACTGCAGTTTAATATCCATACTAAGGGAAGATTCATCCGCTTAGCTATATCAGTTACTCTGGTAATATTATCTGCCTGGCCTGGAATCCAAGCACCAGCCAAATATTTATTGTCAGAAGCAATAATTACTGCCCATTTACCGTTGATCTTACCCAGACCATCGATAACCGCAGTTGTACCTTCTTCGTTGGCAGTAGGATCATAAATGGTATGCAACGGGCACCATGAACCTGCATCAACTAAATATTCAATACGCTGCCATGCTGTCCATTCTCCGGAGGCATTTACTTTTTCACTGGCTTTGCCGCCATCTTTAATACGTTGAACCTCAGCATCAAATAGGGCCTCAACCGCTAATATTTCTTCGGCATTTTTCGTGTTTACCTTCTTTAAAGCAGTCCCCAGATCATCCATTTTCGCAAAATACCTGGGCATAGAATAACTAAATTCGCTCACCAATAAAACACTCCTTTCAATTTTAGAATACTTCTTATAGTGCAACCGGCTAACCGGGTAGAACCCATTAGGATAAATCTTATTATGTATAAAGCATATTGAAAGTTGAATATATATTCAACTTTCAAGCGCTTTATACCGGTTCAAAGATTTATAATGCAAATACTATTCGAGAACGATTAAAACGTCGCCTTCATTAATCATCTGGCCTTCTTTAACTTTGATTTCTTTAACTACGCCAGCTTCAGGTGCGAATATAGGATTTTCCATTTTCATAGCTTCGAGGATTATGACCTCGTCGTCTTCTGCAATGGTGTCCCCTACTTTTACATTAATCTCCAGAACCTTACCTGCCATTGGGGTATCAATAGTTGCCATTTGAAAAACTCCTCCTTAATAAATTATTTTTTATACTAAAGTTAAGCAAGCATCCTTTGCCTACCATACTTGAAATTAAAACATAACTTATCCATACATCAACTTGTTTTATAACAAGATAATAGGCTCAGGATAATCACTTAACTCCAGGAACAATTATAGCTTACTTCAAAACGCTGATAAACATACCTGCAGCAACTGCAGTTCCAATAACACCAGCTACGTTGGGACCCATGGCATGCATCAACAGGTAGTTCTTCTTATCAGCTTCAGCACCAACTTTATGCGCTACCCGGGCTGCCATCGGCACCGCCGAAACCCCAGCCGCACCAATTAGCGGATTGATCTTTTCCTTCAGGAATAGGTTCATTAATTTTGCCAGGAATATACCACTAGCAGTAGCAGTAGCAAAGGCTACCGAACCTAAGGCAAATACTCCCAGAACCTTAGGACTTAGAAATACTTCAGCCGGCATTGTCGCACCAACTGATATGCCTAAGAAAATAGTAACAATATTCATCAATTCATTTTGGGCAGTTAAGCTAAGACGATCAACACAACCAGACTCCCGCATCAAATTACCGAAACAGAACATTCCCATCAGAGCAGCTGCATCTGGTACAACCAGAGCAATAATAATTACGGTAATGATTGGGAAAAATATTTTTTCCAATTTTGAAACTTTGCGTAAAGATTTCATACGAATCTTTCTCTCAGCTTCACTGGTTAAGAGTTTCATGACTGGTGGCTGAATAACCGGCACCAATGCCATGTAGGAGTAGGCCGCAACTGCGCATATGCCCATCATTTCCGGAGCTAATTTAGCCGCCAGGAATATAGTGGTCGGACCGTCAGCACCGCCGATAATACCAATAACAGCAGCCTGGTTAACATTGAAACCCAGTAACAGAGCTCCAAAGAAAGTTACATATACACCACCCTGCGCGCCTGCACCCAAAAGGAGGGTCTTGGGATTAGCAATAACCGGACCAAAATCGGTCATAGCGCCTATACCCAAGAAAATCAGGGGAGGAATTACGCCCCACTCTTCACCATAGTGGTAGAAACGCCACAGTAGTCCTTCCCCAGGTAACATAATTTCCGAGGGTAGATTGGCCAAAAGAATACCAAATGCTATAGGTAGTAATAGAAGTGGCTCAAAATCCTTTTTAATTGCTAGATATAAAAATAAAAATGCTATAATCCACATGACATAATTACCCCAGTAAAGGTTATCAAATGCCATGGATTGCCACATGCCGGTAAATAACTCCATTTTAACAATACTCCTTCTTTTCAAAATATTTTGTTAGGTCAACTATGCCGATTCGTGTTTCTTGTCCAATGCAATTGCCAATTTTGAACTTAGATTAACCATTATCAATAGAAATGTCATAACTACGAACACCCCAGATATACCTGAGACGAAAGTAACCATTGGTAATGACATATACTCCCCACCTTTCCTGGACCTTTATTTGATCCTTAGTATACTTAAGCCTACCGGTAGATTTATATAAAGGATTCCTCCGTATAATTTATAGCTGATGTTTACTTTGGGGCCGATGATACCGCTTATATTAAGTGGATCTAGTACGGCATTTCAGTTCATACTTATCAATCATTCTGCTAATATCCACCCTATTATCTCGCTCAATGCCGCCCCGGCAACCCGTTTGGACCATCATATAAATTCTATGGTATATCTGGGAGCTCGAATACTAAAATTACGAACTCCCAACACCATATAGTATCATTCTAAATCTTCGTATTTATTTACCTACACCATTAACCGTTGTGGATCTACTTTCTTCAACAGAATATCGAGAATCTCCTGACTGGGAGGTTCAGCTTCCACAGCCCGGCTTAAATCCATTTCAAAACCAGTATTGTCCTGAATTTGTTGCGGGGTAATTCCGGGGAAATATTCAGCCAAATACATACGTTTGGTTTTTTCATCAAAACGCATGATTCCTAACTCGGTTACCAGTGCCTGTGGTCCTACCTCAGGCAAACCAAATTTTTTACGGCCGTCAGGTCCATCCCCCCAACCTGGACTGGTTATATAGTCAACTTTCTCAATGAAACGCCGTTTTTGATGCTTCATCATAATAACCGTATTGCAGTTGGTAGCGATACCGTTAGCACCTCCGCTGCCAGTAAATCTGGTCTTGGGGTGGAAGTAATCACCAATGCAGGTAGAATTCAAATTGCCATACATATCTATCTGCGCACCGCCCAGGAATCCGATATCAATGGTTTTCTTCTTATAGGCATTAGCCTGGAAGCCAAAATAACGATATTGCGGCCATAAAGCTGACGATGTATAAGAAATTCTCATATCGCTAACACTGGTAGGTACCTCAACCGGGCCTCCATCAATCATTCCGGTTTCGAAACAAAGAATTACGTTAGGGGCTGTACTGTTCTTGGCCAAACTGGCTGCAACCAAGGGTAGTCCTGTTCCAACAATAATGGTAGATCCATCTTTTACCTGGCGTGCCATAGCAACCGCCATCATTTGATTATTAGTATACTCTGCCACAGTTTATCATCTCCTCTTCAATCCAGGTACATAGTTAAATCCATTCTTAACCCTGAGGCCTGCCAGACGGCTGGCACCGAGCTTGTCCAGATATTCATTGTGATCTTTGGTACCGCGAATCCATTCGTCAAGAAACTCTTCAAAGAGTGCATCATCAGCGCTGACTTTGTCATACATACGCATATACATGGCATCATAGTCATAGAAGTTAGCACACTGACTGGGATGAGCACCATGAGGTACCTCAACTACTGCATCAGGAACAACATTGGGCAGTTGGTTTCTCCATGGTTCACGACGTAATTCATCGGGATGCACGATTTGCTCGCAGGTAACAATACAATGAGTTGCAGCCATGGCTACATCGGTATCCAGGAAGATAGGACCATCAATTCTGCAGGTACCGTCAGCAGCGGCTTGTTGCACGTGGATAATTCCCACATCAATCTTGGGAGTAGGCAATAAGCATACCTTTTCCTCAGGATTAAAAGGATTTACTTCTACTTTCAGCTTGAAAGCAGGCAGTTTTGGATCACTGGCATAAACCTCGGCGGGAATACCCCATTTATCAATTAAGCTAGATCCCAGCATGTTTTTCACAGCCACATAAGGCATACCCAGGGCTGCTGCATGGTACATAATGGGTTGAACGTCCAGAGAGTAATCTTCCCAGAGCATCTTGCCTTCCTCAATGTACTTGCGGAAACGGCGACTAACTGCCGTAAAACCTGAGTTAGCCATATAAGAATTAATTAATACCTTTACACAACCCGCTCCTATGAGCATGTCTGTGTCACCTCCGCCGGGTCCACCCTGCAGATACAGATCTTTGATTCCTTGCCGTATAATCTCGTGTACCGCAGCATACGGCTTTTTGTTGGTGACGAATCCGCCCAACGCGATTTGATCACCGTCGTGAACAAACTTGCTTATCGCTTCCTTCATCGTCATGACTTTGCTTACTGATGCCACCACATTTCACTCCAATCCAACTAAACTTTGTCATCTATCATCTAATCCAGTTACTACCAGAATAAATAATCATTTCACAAACCTCTTAATAAGAACCTGGTAAACTCAACCAATTATCCAGTTTCGTCTACCAGGCTTCTCATATAGGCTTAATAAGGATTTATTGGTCTGCTTATTATAATGGCCAGATCAGGGGGACAAGGGCAACTATTACTACATAACTTATTAATTGGACTATTCCGCCCAACTTCATGTAATCCATAAATCTATAATTACCGGCTCCTAGCACAATGGTATTAGGCGGGGTACCCACTGGAGTCATAAATGCTGCTGCACAGGACGCGGCCAAACCCATCATCAAAGGCAGGGGGCTGAATCCAAGACCATTAGCAATAAATATGCCGATAGGACCCATCATAGCTGCTGTAGCAGTGTTAGACATCATCTGGGTTAGGACCATACCTACTAAGACAAAGGTAGCAAAAATGATAAATGGACTGCTGTTTCCAACGTATTTAACAGCAACATCGGCAATTAGTTTACCGGAGCCACACTTGTCCAAAGCGGCTGCATAACCGATAGCACCTGCTAAAACGAAAAAGGATGTCCAGTCATTTAGTTCATACAATCTCTTTACGGTCATAGTCTTAAAAACAATACACAGCATAGCACCGGTAATCGCAACTAATCCTAAACCAAAGCTATAACCCTTACCGAAGGCAGCGGCTCCAAAGGTAGGCTGTAATATAAATCCTAGAATACAAAAAGCTAAAATAGCAAAAGCGGTATACATCGGTCCTTTAGGATATACTTTCTCGGCAACATTAACATTTAAATCAGCGTGTGCTCTGGAGCTTACGGTTTCGGCATTAATTTCATCTTTCCACATTTTGGTGGCCATTTTCTGATATACCGTCAGTATATAACCAATCATAATAATAGCTATTGGCAGGGTAGGATAGCCCCATTCAAAAAATCCAAAGGTAGGAAGCTTATTGGCTACCATTACACCATGAATCAGCACCGGGGGAGTTGAGCCTATGAGCGTCAACATACGACCAGCGGTAGCAGACCAAGCCAAAGGCATCAGCATTTTTTTCGCGCTGACTTTTCCATCTGATTTAGCTGCGATTGCTTGAATAATAGGCATAAAAGTTGATGTAGTTGCACTGTTGTTCAGAAAAGCGGACATAAGCATGGTCAATGGATACACAATTACTACCAGTTTCGTTTCTGATGCTCCAATTACCTTTATAATACTTTTACCGAGTAAATCGGCCGCACCCGTTTCAAATAAGGCAGCACCAACCATGATCATACCGGTAACCAACCACACCGTGTCACTTGCAAACCCGGAGAAATTGACGGAAAATGGCTGGACCTGGAGCCAGGTTAGGGCACAGCATGCCAAAACTGTCGTTACCGCGATTGGAAGCCACTCTGTCACATAGAATAAAATAACTACTGCCAATACTATCAATCCCATAACTGCTGGAGTCATTAGATATTCCCCCTCATTATTAATTAATCGTGGTTGTCTAAGCAGGCTACTACTAATCTTCTATAGACATCCCCCCCCCACAATCTAATAACTCGTGGTCTTGCCCAGGTTTTATAGTATTCTCGTCTGTTTATTAATGCAATATGCGTGCCAGCTTTTACTAGTATGGAATTTCTGTCGCTTTTTAGACCATTATTAGCTCTCAGCTGGCTCCGGTGATGATAATAACTCACCTGCTAATCATATTCAGTCCTTTTCTAAGCAGAGGAACCTGTACAACTATTGTGCTTTCCGGACACAATTCCTGACAACAATAGCATCTGATGCAGCGAGCATAATCATAAACTGGTGGTTTGGTTTTATCCCCCTTGTCCCAATCGAGAACTTTGGGGTTAACCGGGCACGTATTCACACATACACCGCAAGTTACACAACCCTCCTCATTAATGATAGGTCTGGGTACCAGGATATTAGTCAGAAAACCAGGCATCTTACGGAGAGGGGGTTCGGATTTATTGACCTCATAATCCGATTTAAGAAATTGATCAAAATCATCGCCCAGAAGTTCAATTTCTTTTTTCAGGTAACTTCCCAGTCCCGAATTCATTCCCAGTTTTATGGTCGGGACAACCTCCGGATTCAACCCGATCATCCTGCATACCGTGGCATCCAAAGCCACCGGATCACTGGAAAATAACAGCACATTCATCTGGCGGGCCTTACCGCCTCTTGGTCCATTGCCTTCCATGGCCATTATACCGTCCATTATGAATAATCGCACCTGTAAAAAGCTGTTCAAATCAACCAGCATCTGGGCAAAATTGTTAAGGTCAGGCAGCTTTACATGGTATTCGCCTTTTAGCACTCCCGGCACACATCCAAATTGATTCTTGATGCTGCCAGTCATGCGAGTCAGAGCGTGGGTCTTGAGCTTAGGGAGACTCACAATCCCATCACTGGCCAGTGCTCCCCTCGCAATAACGAATTTTTTATTCTGAACGCCGGCTTTAAAAAAGACTTCTTGGCCGTGGCTAAAATCTGCCAAATCTATATGTAACTGGGCAGCCACCTCGGCGATCCCGGCCTTTTTAGCCACTGCCCCGGGACTGCCAAAACCCGGAGAATCACCATAACTAAGCTTGGCTCCTACCCCCTGCAGAATTTCTCCTACCGCCTTAAAGACAGCGGGATGAGTTGTAACGCATTTTTCCGGAGCATCGCCAGTCAACAGATTCGGCTTCAGCAGAATATTCTCGCCCGGTTTAACGAAAGCAAGCGGACCTCCAATGAGATCAAGGCCTCGTTCAACCGCCTGCTTAACTTCGGAATGGTCATAGCTTGTACATTTTATTATCGCAACCTTAGACATAAATACCTCCTTAAGGGTGACAGGAAGCCTATCTACTTATTTAATATTCCTCCTTAACGATAACCCATACCCATAATAGCCAAAATAACCTATCAGACACAAGGGACACAGGGGCAAGGGCACGGACACGGGCGAAAATTCAGGGACGGTTCTTGTTCAATTTAGGGACGGTTCTTGAATTGAACCGCCCCTGTTTACACGTCCCCCTCGTGTCCTAATAACACTCGGGATCTAGCTCACCATATACGATTATGTCGTGCATTTTGCTTAGTTTTACAATGATGCATGCCGAAAGATCAATCTCTATTAGGGTACCGGGTATCGGCGAGAATGATCCCGCGTCGCAGAGATCCGCACACTTCCCCTTGATATGCCAGTCCGGCAGCCAGTTTTGTACTATAACCTCGGCCTCGTCAACTTCAGATCTAAATTCATTGATGGTCAAGGGCGGATCGAACTGATCCAGCTTAATAGTTTTTTCATAGGTATTGGTAATGGTTACGACCTCTTCCTCATCGTCCACCAAAACCACCACAACCACTTTATACTTCATCCAAATCGAAACTGAATTGAAGTTAAAGCTGTAACTGGTATTCAAAACCCTTATCCGAATATCTTCAACCCTGGTAATTATTCCCCCAACTTCCGATTCCAGAATACAGAAGCAATCCCTAAGTACTGATACCTGATCAATATATTTTGCTTTAACCACTTTTATCCATAAATCCAGCTTGCAGCCCTCTGGATATTCGCATTTTAAATCTGACATATTCGGTTATTCCCCCTCTTTTTCTCTCCGCTATATAAACAATAATATCTAAAATTATCATATGAATTAACTGGTTAATAGGTGCTAAAAAACTAGGCTCATAAGATTATTTATCCTAAATAAGTAACCAATTTGCCTTGGTTATCATAGGGTATACAAAAAAGTACAGGGTATCTAAACAAAAGGGGTATAGCAAAACATGATCACAGTAATAGTAACCGGCGGAGCTGGTTTTATTGCGTCGCATATAATTGATAAATTAATTGTCCAGGGATACCGAGTAGTATGTATTGATAACCTGTCCTGCGGGCAGATCGAAAATGTCAACAGTCAGGCTGTCTTTTATAATATTGATATGGGTGATAACAGAATCGACTCCATTTTCAAGGCTGAAAAGCCTCAAGTCGTAATACATCATGCCGCGCAGGTTGAGGTAGAGCAGTCTCTGAATAAGCCGGTAGATGATGCTCAAACCAATATTATTGGTTCTCTTAATGTATTTGAAAACTGCGTGAGAAATGGGGTGCAGAAAGTCATTTATGCATCATCAGCCGCAGTCTATGGCGAGCCGCTATACCTGGGAATTGATGAAAATCATCCGATTAAGCCCCAATCCTGTTACGGTATTTCAAAACATACCCCCGAGTATTATCTGCAAGTGTTGGCTGCCCACCATAAATTAAAATATACCGTTTTAAGATATGCCAATGTCTATGGACCACGTCAGGGTGAAAAAGGAGAAGGGGGGGTGGTATCCCGCTTTTTCATAGACATGCTGAAAGAAAGGTCACCAATCATCTTTGGGGATGGCAATCAGACCCGGGATTTTATTTACGTTGGGGATGTAGTTAATGCTAACTTGAATGCAATCCAATTGGGTGATGGAGAAGTTATGAACATTAGCACCCACCAGCAGATGTCAGTTAATCAACTCTTCTTAGTGATCTCCAAAATACTTAATTTTGCTGGCAAGCCACAATACTCGGAACCAAGAGCCGGGGATATCCTAAATAGTTACCTGGACAATCGTAAAGCCCAAAGAATTCTTAACTGGCAAGCCCAGTTCTCACTGGAAGCAGGTCTCAAGGAAACCTGCCGCTATTATTGTTCTTTAAAAGGAGGTAAGGATAAGCATTGATAATAAGAATTGCCAGGAAAACAACCCTACGCCAATGGCCGGCTATAAATACGGAACCAATTCAGGACAATCTTACCTTAAGTCCAGATTCCAACCTGGATATCCCACTTTTAAATTCTAGCCAACTAATGGATAAAATACTGCAGGCCCTAGCGGCCCAAGAACCATTATCTATCGTTTCCGTTGGAGCCACCGAGGCTTTTGTAATGGCCCAATATACGCTATTTTCAGAAGAAGAGTTCATGAGCCACCGGGAGGCTTATAATGCCAACCGCGGTGAAAGAAGCGGTTTTTTTCACCGCGGCATTCGTTTCCCCAACCTACAAGCGCGGGATGATGCCGTAGAGGCCGCCAAAAAGGCTGATATAGTAGGTTACAATACCATTGTTGATGATGCCAGGTCCCTTGCTAAGCGGGTTTTTAAAGCCTATGATATTAAACCTAAATATGCATTCGAAGCAAATCTGCGGCGAGTACTCATGTTTTCGCAAAAAGAAAAGTTCGAGGAAATGTTAAGCGGCAAGAAAATATTATTAGTTGGTTCACTGGCCCCTGAGGCCAGGATCGCCCTTAACCGCAATCTTAAGGCTAAGTTGGAGTTTGATATTGTAGGCACAATTCCCATTTTTGATAACGAAGAGATTCCGCAGGTTAAATTGGAAATCGCCAAATATGATTTTGATCTGTGCATCCTGGCTGCCGGTACTAATGCCCTTATCCTGGCTCCCTATATCGCCGCAACCTATCAGAAAGTAGCATTGGATATTGGCTGGGGTATCCAGAGCCTGATAACGGGGGAAGTTGTCCATGATATGTGGATAGACGAGGTTATAGGCTTAGAAAATCTGCTTAAAATGTAATCGAAAGGAGTATTTAATTAATGAGGATTCTGGTTACGACCGGCGATTTCAGTCAGTATTTAGTTCCCAACTTTTATAATTTAATATCCGCAGCCAGCAAATATACGGAGTTGGAAGTATGGCATCAATCAGGTGATATCCAAGATATATTGGCCCGGTTGAAAACCCCACCCGATTTTATTTTTGTCAATGAATTCGGCGAAACCAATTCACCGACAATTACTGGCCTTGCGTCACTTGATATACCCTATGCAATTTTACTGTATGACTTACATTATAATGTGGAAACCCGCAGTAATTTAATTCAGGAATTGGATACCAAACATATCTTCTCTCTCTATCGGGATAAGTTTTACGACTGGTATCCGAAGTTCAGAGATCGACTGATATGGTTTCCCCACCACATTAATACCGCCATCTTTAAAGACTACGGTATGCCTAAAGATATTGATTATTTATTGATGGGCGATATCTACGCCAAGCTATATCCGCTGCGGGCTAAATTTCTCCAAATAATGATTGATAAACCAGGGTTTATATATCACGAACACCCTGGTTGGAGAAACTTCAGCGCATGTGAACAGGAAACTGCTTTTGTAGGAGAAAAATATGCCCGGGAAATTAACCGGGCTAAAATATTTCTAACCTGTGACTCCATATATAAGTATCCACTGCTCAAATATTATGAAGTCATGGCTTGCAACACCCTCTTACTGGCACCCGTCTCAGATGAGCTCATTGATCTAGGCTTTATTCCTGGAACTAACTTCATCGCGATTGATGAAACTGACTTTGAAGATAAGGCTGAATATTACCTGAATCATGAACAAGAACGACTCGAAATTGCCCAACGTGGCTGCGATATGGTGCGAACCCGTCATTCAACATCCATTCGCGCCCGTGAGTTTGTTAAAACAATTGAACAGATCATAAGCTCGGGTCCCGGCGAGTCACAGGGACGGTTCTTTTGACCCACGTTTAACCCGAGGATACCGGAGGAGAGCCTTCCGGTCACGGGACCGTCCTCATGACACACCTCTAATACGAGCATAGCGGAGGGAGCCTTAGGACATGTATGATTATCTTATAGTAGGAGCGGGCATCGCAGGATGTGTCCTGGCGGAACGACTCGCCTATCTCGGCCATCATATTCTTCTGGTTGAAAAACGCAACCATATTGGTGGAAACTGTTATGACGAATACAATCGGGACGGAATTCTGATCCATCGCTACGGCCCGCATATCTTGCGCACCAATTCTCCAGCGATATGGCATTATCTCTCCCAATTTACAGATTGGCACCATTACCAGCACAAGGTTTTAGCCTATGTAGATGGGCTCAAAGTACCCTTTCCAGTAAATCTGGATACCCTAAGCATTTTATTTAATCAGCCTTTTTCTGCCACCGAAATGAAAATTTATTTAGATAAATCCCGCTGTGAGGCTAATGTCGAACAGATTAAGAATGCAGAGGATATGGCCATCAGCCTGGTTGGCAGGGAACTATACGATAAATTCTTCAAGTATTACACCCGCAAGCAATGGAATCTCGAACCCGAAGAATTGACCGCCGAAGTAACCGGGCGGATTCCAGTCCGTTTCAATCGAGATTCCCGCTACTTTAATGATAAATATCAGGGCACACCAAAATACGGCTACACCAGAATGTTTAACAAAATGCTAGCAAACCCCAATATACACATATTACTGCAGACAGATTATAAAAATATTATTGAAAATATCAGTTTTGACCATATGATTTATACCGGACCGATTGACTATTTCTTCGACTATGTGCATGGAAAACTACCCTACCGCAGTCTGATCTTTGAATATGAGACCCTGCCGATGGAATATTATCAGGAAGTGGGTACAGTCAATTACCCCAACGATTACGATTTTACCAGGATTACCGAGTTTAAGCATTTAACCGGACAAAAACATCCCTGGACCAGCATCGCCAGAGAATACCCGGTAGCTGAGGGGGAACCTTATTATCCGGTGCCTACCGAAATAAATCAAGAACTTTATCATAGGTACAAGAGCGAAGCCCAGAAATTAACCAGCGTTCATTTTCTAGGACGCCTGGCTGAATACCGCTACTACAGTATGGATCAAGTAATAGGTAAAGCGTTCCAGTTCTTGAATGAAATTAAAAGCTGATACAAAGGGACAAGGGACAAGGGACAAGGGACACGTCCCCTTGGGTCCCTGGCGTCCTACTCGTAACGGAGAGCCTCTATGGGATCGGCCTCGGCGGCTTTACGAGCGGGATAGAATCCGAAAACCACTCCTATTAGGGACGAAAAGCTGATGGCGATTAGTGCTGACCAGGGTGAGACCTGCATTCTCCAACCGGATAAGGATCCAAATAAACTGGAAAGTCCATACCCTATAGCGGTACCTAAAACTCCCCCTATTATACAAAGCAGAATCGCTTCTATCATAAACTGATTTAAAATATCACGGGTGGTTGCCCCTACCGCCATCCGTATGCCGATTTCCCGAGTACGCTCGGTTACTGAAACCAGCATAATATTCATTACCCCTATACCACCTACGATGAGCGACACGGCCGCAATTCCGCCCAATAGCAGGGTTAATATGCGAGTCGTATCTTCGACCGTTGCCAGGAGCTGGGCCATATCCATTATGCGAAAATCATTGTCGGCCGTGCTGGCTAGACGATGACGCTCCCGGAGTACTGTGGTAACCGCATTCTGCAGAAATGGCAAGGCATTCTGTTCACTGGCCTGGACGATAATCTGCCGTAAGTCACTACTCCCCGTAAGTCGCTGTTGAACGGTGCTGAGCGGGACATAAATCGTGTTATCCGGATCCGATCCGCCCATTCCCCCCACACCCTGCACCGGCAAGACCCCAATGATGGTAAAAGAGATGCCATTTATTTGTACTCCCGTGCCAATCGGCACTTCTACATTAGGAAACAGATTAGCTGCTACCGTACTTCCTATAACCGCCGACAAAGCAATGTTGTCAACATCTGCCTGGGTAAAAAAACCACCGGTCGTTAGTTTCCATTCCTTGATGGCTTCCATGGCCGGGGTCGTGCCCGCAACTGTGGCTCGCCAGTTTAAGCTGCCTACTGCAGCCGTAACACTAGTTTCAACCAGCGGGGCAACATTTTTCACGTAGGGTAGCTGCGCCAGGGCCTGAGCATCTTCAATCCGCAGCACTCCCGCCCCTCCGGTAGCCCGACCTCCACTGGGCATTATCTGAATAATATTGGTACCCATACTGGAAATTCGCTGTGTAATTCCAGCGGTGGCTCCCTGACTTAAGGATACCATCATAATTACTGAAGCGACCCCGATGATAATACCTAAAGCTGTAAGTATCGAACGCATTTTATTTACAATGAGACTGCGCCAGGCAGTGCGAAATATGGTTAACAGATCCATCCGGTAAGCCTCCTTAGTCGACTATTGATGTATCCCTCGATCGGTTGATACAACTTTACATCCTTACTCATCTATAATAAGCCCATCACGGAGCCGAATGGTGCGATCACAATAGGCAGCTATTTCAGGGTCATGGGTTACAATAACTATACTCAAGGATTGTTCCCGGTTTAATTGTTGTAAAAGAGTCATAATTTCTTTACCTGTCCTGCTATCCAAGGCCCCAGTTGGCTCATCCGCCAGTAATAGATCAGGATCATTAACCAGGGAACGAGCAATAGCTACCCGCTGCTGCTGACCACCTGACATCTGGGTGGAACGATGCTGTTCACGCCCGGCTAAACCCACCAACCCCAGTATTTCCCGAGCCCGGTTTTCAGCTATTGCTCCCCGTACTCCCGCATAACTCAGGGGCAAACATACATTTTCCAGGGCCGAAGTTCGGGCCAGGAGGTTAAAGTTCTGAAAAACAAAGCCGATGCGGCGGTTACGCAGATATGCCAATTGATTACGATCCATCTTCATAACGTCGAAGCCGGCAAAAGTATAAAGACCCCCATCAGGTTTATCCAGGCAGCCTAAAATATTCATCAACGTCGATTTGCCCGACCCGGATTGCCCCATAATAGCCACCATCTCCGGTTTGTCCAGCACCAGAGATATACCCCGCAAAGCATGGACTGGCGTGTCAGTTCCGTAATAGGTCTTGGTAATTTGCTCCAGTTTTATATTAATATTTGCCATAATCAAACCTGCACCCTTCCTCTTAGAACCCCATTACTAGCGTACAACCATGCCTCCGCCCACCGGGGATCGTTGTTGCTGACCACCAGGTTGTTGACTACTGCCGGTGCCGGTAGTATTGGAGGTAGTTGCATTGGTACCTACTACCACCTGGTCACCGGGATTCAGCCCTTCAACAACTTCGGTATTTTGGCCATCGCTCAACCCTGCTGTGATTTGCTTCACCACCGGTTTGCCGTCCTGTAGAACGACCACCCGCTGAACTCTTTTATCACTCTTGGAATCGGCATTTTCACCAGTCTTTAAAACTCCTGCCGAAGCACCTGTACTTTGATTAGTTGGGCCAGTTGAACTTGGCTTGGAACCCTGACTATTATTTTTCAAAAATGTCTGAGTATAGGAAAACGCAATATTAGGTACCATGGTCGCATTATCCCGTTTATCAATGATAATTTTAGCAGTTACAGACATACCGGCCCGCAATTGTGCCGATAATTCCTGGACAGCAATGTCCACTTCATAGAGTTGCACGTTGCTTACCGCCGTGGACTGTGGACTTATCCGGGCAACTGTTCCCTTAAATGCCTGACCCGGATAACTGGTTACCGTAAAAGCTACTTCCTGATCTAATTTGACGCGGCCAATATCAGCTTCGTTTACCATGGCCAATACCTGCAGTTCATTGCTAATCAGGTGAAACATCGGTGACGAAGAATTACCGGTTTCCTGCCCCACCTCCCCATTAACCTGAGCAGCTACTCCGGAAAATGGAGCTGTCAGTTGAGCGTTCTTTAGGTTAGTCTCAGCAATTAACAAGTTCGCCCTGGCATTCTCGATTGAAACCTGGGATGTGTTAATGTTAATAGCCTCATTACTCTTATCGCGTTGGGCTTGCTCCCAATCTACCTTGGTTATCGCCCCCTGTTTATACAGCTCATCCTGGCGGGCAGCAGTCGCACTAATTTTTTCAAAATTAATCTCAGCCTGTTGCAGCTTATACAGTGCCATCTGCAAATCGCTCCTGGCCTTCTGCACCTGGGCCTGCAAACTAGAATCATCTTGCACGGCTAAAACCTGGCCCTCTTGCACCGGGTCACCGCTCCGGACATTCAGAGTTTGTAGAGTTCCCTGCTGTCTAAAAAACAAATCTACTTCATGAAGCGGCTTTATGGTTCCGGTAGCCTGAATCTGATCAACGATAGCTCCTTGACTGACCGGCATGGTCAGATTAATGATCTCCTTCTGGTTGGCTGATTTGTATGTATAATAACCACCGGTGCATAGACCCACCGCCAGTACAACGGTCGCAATAATTTTCACCGGCTTCGGCCAGCTCTTTTTAGTCCCCGCTGCATTGATAAGTTCTGTCTCGTTCCCCGCCATTTATAATCGAACCCCCTTATAGTTATGGTGTCATGGGTGTGGCATACCTTTTTATGGTAACAGAATACTATTAATATGATATTGGGAGAATGTGAAGATTTCTTAATAATTCATCAATCTAAAGTGTCCTCCCCCATTCATCTGGTATGCAAATTCCTTTCTCAGCATACATTGTGAGAGACCACAATTCAATCTATTTATAATAAGCCTCGTACTATCGGAATTTTTTATATTGTTGGTTCTGAAAAGTGAAAAGGAGGCAACGATCAATGTCATTTGAGAAAGTATACCAGCTGCGCAAGTTCCTGGAGAACCTGCCCAACGAACATAACCACCATCCGTTATGGTACTTTCCTTCCCCTTATGATTCCCGCGACTACATTTATACTCAACTTATCGGTGCGGTTGCCGCCGAACCGGCCGTAGCCATTGATTATCGGCCTAATCTTCCTCCGGTTTTTGATCAGGAACAACGGGGCAGTTGTGTAGCCTGTGCATCGGTTTGGACCTTGAAGGCTTATGAAGAAATCAAACAGGATGACTATCCTCAAGATGGGCTTTCGGCCGCTTTTCTTTATAGTTTGTGTAAGCAAAATGACGGCATGCCCTCCGCCGAAGGAACTCAACCCAAGGTCGCCCTGCAGATGCTAAAGAAGTACGGGGTCTGTCCCGAGAGCATCATGCCTTATTCGACTTTAACCGATCTTCCTATCCCCCAGGTTCCTAAGGTATCCAGTAAGGCTCTGGATGCCGGTACAGTTTTCCGAATTCAAACCTATGCTCAGCTCTGTTCGTCATATGATATGAATCGCGACCAGACCTTACAGGCCATGCGGCAAGCTTTGCAAAGAGAAGGGCCCTTTATGATAGCTATCTTGATATGCGATAATTTCGAACCGGATGAGCATAACTTTCTGCCCCTTCCCCAAGGTGCGGTTAGAGGGGGGCATGCTGTGGGAATAGTCGGCGACTTACCTGACCGGGGCTGTCTGATTCTTAGAAATTCCTGGGGTTCTGCCTGGGGTGAAGATGGCTACGCCTATTTTCCATATGAATGGATAACCTCGACCAGCCATTTGAGCTGGAACGTATTTGAAGCCTGGACGGCTACCGATATTGTTAAGCCTAAAACTGCTGCCCAAATCGTTATTACTCCCGGCATGAATTACATGCTGGTTGATGGCAAGCGGACCGCCCTCCCTCATTCGATCGTCTTGAATAAAAATACCGATCCCTTACAGTCTATAAAAGCGGTTGCCGAAAAAATGGGTTATAAATTTGAAGGCGATACTCATAAGATAATTCTTACTAGATTGAATTAATAAATGTTTAATCAGCGGGCGGTTCTCGGTCACACCAGTAAAAAAGTGCTGCCGAGATCTCATTTGATGCTATAATAAACTGTATAAATCAAAAATTGATTCCCTATGTAATTATTTGGTGACAGAACTGTCCCCTGTCACCCTGGAGGAAGACATGGACCGCAACGAGCAAAAAAAAGTTTTTTTCAGAATAATGTTTGCCTCAATTAAGAATGTTACAGGCTTTGGCTTAGCTACCGCACTCATTGCATATCTATCTACCCACACCACCATAGACCGTGTTCTAATGGTATTTGCAGCAGTTGTGGTATTCTTAATGTTTATAAGTCTCATAACATTATTGCTGTTTATTTTTTATACCTTTAAAGCTATGCCGGCCACTTTAAACAGCAAGCCTGAATCCACCAGTTTTTTAGATATATATGCCTATACATTACTGGCCCTGGCAATTCGGCTAGTAGAGGCTGGCATATGTATCGCGTATATCGTATATTTGACTCGGTTTTTTTCTCTATAAATGGCAGAATTAAAAACCCCTTGTCAAATTTTAGAGTCTGTAATAAAATACCCTCAGGGGGTAATTTAAAAGTTATTTAAGGGGCACACTAAAGCTATAAATAATTTACTATCAGCAAAATCATTAATAATAAAAGGGGTGTGATAATATGGAAATGGTAAAAATATCAGCCGAGGCAGTTCAAGATATAAAAGACATCTTGAAAGAAAGAGAACTGGATACTATGTATTTAAGGATTAATGCCAGTATTGGCTGAGGGGGCATGTCATATAATCTGGTTCTGGATGAACCAGCTAAAGATGATAAGGTTGAAGAACATAACGGACTGCACTTTGTGGTTGAGAATAATCTGTTGGAAATGAGCAAAGGGTTTACGATAAGTTCTTTCAAAGAAGCGAACCAGACCTATTTCTCGGTGCTTCCTGAGAAACCAGCGGTCGACAGCGGCGGTGGATGTTCTACTTGTTCCTCCTGCGGATAGTTGCAATAACGATAGGATTATCGGAAACAAATAGCTATAATATTAAAACAGGTGGGTTTAATCTCACCTGTTTTTTAATCTGTTTTTAATCTTGGTCTAAACTTGCTTTAACCCCTCGATTCTATACTGTGTTTATAAAAAATAAATAGGAGGAATCAATATGGCGGTTAGTTTAGAAATGATAGAAATGCTAAGAGAAAGAGCCCACGTTACTTATGAGGAGGCCAAGGAAGCCCTGGAAAAATGCAATAACGATGTTGTGGAAGCCTTAATTTATCTGGAAAAGCAGGAGAAAATCAAAACACCCCCCAACCCTTCTGCCTCCACCGGTTTCATGGCAACCATCAAGAAGTTGATCAAGACCTGTAACATAACCAAGCTGATAATCAGTAAAAACGGCAACACGATAATCGATCTATCTTTAACTGTAGTAATATTAATAACCCTTATATTCGCTCCCTTAACAGTAGTGGGCCTATTAGCAGCCCTGTTTACCAACCACAAAATCCGTTTGGAGAAACCCGGTTGTGAAGACCTGAAGATTAATAAAACTCTCGAAGATATATCCACTGCAGCCTCAAAAGTAAGTGAACAAGTGGCGGATGCAATAAACAAGCAGTAAGTAATTCTGGAGTGTGTGGTTATGGCTGGCGAAAAAATATTGATCATTGAAGATGAAATAAAAATAGCCCGCTTTTTGGAGCTGGAACTAACTCATGAAGGCTACCTGGTCGAGCAGTCCCATGATGGCCGGGAAGGGCTTGATATAGCTCTAAGCGGTGAATATGCTCTAATAATACTCGACGTGATGTTACCTTCCCTGAATGGCATGGAAGTATTGAGGCGTCTTCGGCAATCGTCGGAGACGCCGGTAATTATGCTTACGGCCAAGGATAACGTAACCGATATAGTGATGGGCCTGGATATAGGTGCTAATGACTATATTACCAAGCCTTTTGCTATCGAAGAACTATTGGCCCGCATAAGAGTGGCCTTGAAACGAAATAAAACTAGTGATCATACTCATAATATCATTGAATTGGGTCCGCTAAAAATAGACTCAGACCAACACCAGGTAAGCTATAATGGTGAGCCCATTGATCTAACCAAGAAGGAATACGATTTGTTAAATTACCTGGCTGAGAATTATAACATTGTTCTTTCCCGAGAAACGATTCTGGAAAAAGTGTGGGGTTATGCCTATTATGGCGATACCAATGCGGTCGACGTCTATATAAGGTATTTGCGCAGCAAAATCGATGATATTTACCACATTAAATTAATTCACACCGTTAGAGGGGTGGGTTATGTATTAAAGCATGACTAAATTAAGATATGTGGCCAAACTGATAAAAATTATTATAAAAGGTATTCTAACGTTTTTAATTCCGGTTCTAAAATCCGTCCTGGCTCTGTTGCCAGGTCTTTTGCAGGAATTAATCGAAAATATTAATAAACGCCTCCGCTTCTCCATCACTCTGAAAACTACACTTACTTATTCCCTGATCTTCTCCATTATTCTTATTACCCTGGGCATCTTACTCACCGGTGGGTTTGGATTCTTCCTTATATATGAGTCTAATAACTCACTCATGAAGAACAATCTGGTAATTAGTGATATGATCAGCACCAGCGCCGAACTGCCTGGAGACCAGATCAAAAATTATGCCGCTATTGAAGTTATTGACGTAACCTTGTTCGATCCAAAAAACCACCCCACCTACTCTACTGCAGCGAACCGCTCCAGCCGAACCTGGGGCCCACAAATCAGAATAACCTCTAATATCACCCTGGATCAGAATTTTCAGTATTTACATTGGGTAAACCCGGTTAGCCTTAACCATGGTATAAGTAAAATTGAAATCACCAAGAATTTAGCCAACGAGAAAATATATCTATTTATCTTAATAATGGCAACCGGGATAAGCTTTATGTTGGCCATTTTACTGACTATTATAATTGGCGCCAGGACCAGCCGGAAAATGCTGAAACCAATTGACAATATGACCCGGACCGCCCGGTTTATTTCCGCCGGAGATCTCCATACCCGATTAGATGTGGTAGATTCCCACGATGAACTGAAGGACTTAGCCGAAACCTTTAATGAAATGCTGGATCGTATCCAGACCTCCTTTGAGCAGCAAAACGTTTTTGTTGCTGACGCCTCCCACGAACTGCGAACCCCCATAGCTGTAATCCAGGGATATGCCAACCTTTTGCAGCGTTGGGGCACCGAAGATAAAGCCGTGCTCCTGGAGTCAATAGACGCTATAGTAAGTGAAGCGCATTATATGCAGGACCTGGTGGAAAAGCTTTTGTTTCTGGCCAGTGCTGATAAAAAGAACCACAAACTGGAGACCACCCAGGTTGGGTTACATGAACTTATCGACGAAGTGGTAAAAGAAACCATAATGATTGATTCCCATCACCTGATTAAGAGCGAACTAAATGAAACTATTATGGTTAACGGTGACCGGGGGCTTATTAAACAAGCCCTGCGGGTGTTTATTCATAACAGCCTCAAATTCACTCCCGCCGGGGGGGCCATTACTATAAACAGCAGCCTAAGGGCTCCCAAAGCTGTTATCGTCATCGCCGATACCGGCGCCGGAATTTCTGCCGATGATTTACCCTATATCTTCAATCGTTTTTATAAGTCGGATAAATCCAGAAACCGTGAAAGCGGAGGTGCTGGCCTCGGATTATCCATTGCCAAGTGGATTATCGAACAACACCAGGGGGAAATAAAGGTTGAAAGCAACCCCGGCCAAGGCACCAAAATTATAATAAGCCTACCTGCATTAGCTAAACCAATCTAAGTACCGTTGACAACCGTATCTAAAAGTAAGCACCAAAAAGCCCGTTCAATTGAGACCTACACCTCAATCACGGGCTTTTCTATACCGCTAAATTAACTTATGTAACTTAAGGGGCCAGTTTGACAACCATAAATGTGGCCGTACCAAAGGCTACCATACGCCCCTCTTCATCTCTGATTTCACCTTGTCCAACTAAAATCTTCTTACCTTTTTGAATTACTTTCCCTTCTCCCAGGATTCGTCCCTTACTAACCGGGCGGAAGTAATTAACTTTTATTTCCACCGTCGAGGCGCCTTCCCCCGGATCCAGCTGTTGGTTGATAGCTACCGCAATGGTCGAATCCATCATACTGGAAATAACCCCTCCGTGAATATTCCCATAAAATTGTTTTAAATCATCGGTTACATCTAATGCGACTCTTATAATCCCGTCATCATCGGTTACCGTCGTCATATTGATATGTTTCCAGTATTGACCTGTTGCCAGGTCTGCTATCCTAACCACTGCATCATCTCCAATAACGTTTTTTATATCATATCATACCATAGATCGGGAATAACTCTCCTCACCAATTCCAGGACCCATCTGGATTCCACCGGCTGGGGTTAGGCTCGACCCAGCCTAATTTAACTAAAATCGTGTTATTCAAAGTCGTCTTTTCATCGAAATAGCCCAACTCATCACTCATGCTATCCGGCTTATAATTGTTATTCTTGGCTTCAGCCAAGGTTTGCGCTTTTATATTACTCAGGTTTAAATTGTCCGGATACTTTTTCCCATCAATGTAGGGGGGAGCATAATAAGTTTTAGTCGTTTCATCAACGTACACAATAATATTGGGTGGCATATCTTTGCCTATCTTAATCTCCTGGCCTAAAAGACCCAGGAGAAAAACAATTCCTACTAAAATTGCTATGATACTATAAAACCGCTCCATAAACTTTACATTCTTCTTTTCCAGATTCATATAAACATCTACCTCTCCAGCTTTGAAAATTCATTTTTTATATATTTTAGCAGTTATTTTAGAAAGTACTAGAGAAATTATTCTGGAAAATCATTTGCCAGCAAGGCCAGGGCCAGGGCCTCCTTACGATTCCCGGCCAGTATTCGTATATAAACATAGGTGTTGCCTTTATAAGTTATAATAAATTTATAACCGTTCGGGGAGGGTGACAGAGATATCCCATGGTAGCCCAGGTTTTCAATTTTAGTGATAAGATCCTCCAGGCTGGAACCCGGATCAATACCCTTATCCATTAATTTTCGCGCCGTTTTAGATGAAATCAAAAGCTATTACCTCTCTATTTAGATCTTCTAAGCCTAAAAGTATTTATTCTTAAAATATGCCTTCATACATGAAAGGGTGATTATTTCGTTAATAAGACTTTCACAGCCCCCGCAGAATCTTATAAAACGGCGCGGGTTGGCCTTTTTTATCCCAAACTAGCCCTTAGGCTCTATTGGTGCGACCTTAAACCAGCAAATAGTATAGGAGGGTTTGCAGAGCCCGGCCTGCATAGCATATACTGTAATAAAAAAATGTAAGGAGAGTTTAGTAATGACTTCTGAGTTTAGTCCTGGCTTTTTTTCCGGAGTAAAGGTGACGATAAATAATAAATACGTAGTGTTGGAAAGCGCCATCGGTCCTCAGTCCAGCAAAGCGGTTAAGAGTGATATTGTGTCTATCACCGTCGCTCCCGGCACCAAATTTGGGGAAGCAGTTCTACAATTGAATGGTAATCAGAAGGTTTTGGCCTCATTGACTACCGGTACCACTTGGGCCGACAAAACTAAAAAATGGCTCGTAAATGAATTAAATCTGCCCGGCCAGGCATAACTCATAACCGATTATTTTGCAGGGGGTATTCGCTATAAAAATCAGATCCATATTTAGCAGCATAGCCATTTCTATACTTGTATTGATATTATTAGATATGGTTTTTCCATTTCTTAGACCGTGGTACTATAATTGGGGAAGTACCCCAACCGAAATCAGCCAGGTAATACCCGGTGACGACCTGGTAGAAAGTCCGAAAATCCTAACCAGCCGGTCAATCACCATAAATGCCACTCCCGCTGAAGTGTGGCCGTGGATAATTCAACTGGGTAATGAAAGAGCCGGATGGTATAATTACGACCTGGTTAACCGAATTATCGGCGATACCAATTATGTTGACGGGCATAGTTCAACCCGTATTGTGCCCGAGTTGCAAAACCTAAAAACCGGCGATCGAATAAAAAGCGCCGCCAGCATATTTACGGTAACTGAGCTGGATCCCAACCGGCTGTTAGTCCTGCATGCCAAGACTGATGAGCAAAATCGCAGTTGGGTATACCTGTTGGAAGCCATAGATGGTGAGCAAACTCGATTAATCGTACGCCACAAATACCATTTCACCGGATTCCTAAGCAATGGCATCCAAAACTTGCTCGAACCTGCTGCCTTCGCGATGGAACGCAAACATCTATTGGGCATAAAGGAGCGAGCCGAGAATAATTAGCTTACAGTATAGTTGAGCCAGTCCTTATTTTCTTTAGGGCTGGCTCAAGCTTTTGACCAATAAGCAAATAATTGTGGTGCCTGGCACCACAATTATTTGCCCTCATACCTACAGCAACTTTTTCCCTCGTATCAATCCTTGGTGGTATTAGCTACTCTTCCATGCATCTTGCCCATTTTCCAACCGGCCGCAAATAAAAGAGATCCATAAAACCATAAAGATCTCATTGTTCTGGGTCTCATCATCATTAATCCAACTCCTCGCTTTCTTTTTTCTAGTGTTTAACGAAAGCCCGCTGGTCATACTGACAAAATAGTCCATCCGCCAATATTTAGCCCACTCGAAAGCCCAGAATTTTGGATAGCTTTTGGTAGGATTGAAATAATATAGGTAAGTTACACTTAAAGGAGGAACCTATTTGAAAACATCCAAAATAACCCATTCATTATTAATTGCCATAATAGTTGCCAGCTTCTTTGTCGGAGGATGTGCTAACTATGCCCGTAAGCCGCCCCAACCTGACCCCTATACTCCCGGTACCAGAACTGATACGTCATCTGCGGCCATTACCCTGGATCCCAATACCACCATGGAAATAACTAACCAGGCAGTTGGGCAAGCCCAAAAAATTGCGGGAGTTAGTGCAGCTACGGCAATTGTTTCCGACAAAGTTATCCTGGTTGGATTAGATCTGGATGGAAATGTTGGAATGAACTCAACCGCCATAGAAAAAAATGTCATGGAGCAAGTAAAAAGCATCCACCCTGACTATGTCGTAAGTGTTACCTCAGAGCCGAGCAATGTTACCGCCATAAAAACGGTGGCTGAGGGTATTGCCCAGGGAAAAACCGTGCTAAACTATAAAAAAGAAATGGATATGTTAATGATTAAGCTTTCACCTCAGTAAGATTGAGTCCTCGGGGAGGGATTCTTAGTGTGCGGGCGTTATACTCTTACAGTAGAGATGGATGAACTGGCCGAACGGTTTGGGTGCCTAACAGTAGTACCCGACCTAAAGCCGCGTTATAATGTAGCCCCCACTCAGCTCATGCCGATCGTGGCTGCCCCAGGAGGTCAGCGCCACTTGCAGATGATGCAGTGGGGCCTGGTTCCCTTCTGGGCCAAGGATAAAAGCATCGGTAATAAATTAATAAATGCCAGAGTCGAAACCCTGGAGCAAAAACCAGCTTTCAAGAACTCTTTATTGCAACGGCGCTGCATTGTACCTGCCGATGGGTATTATGAATGGCAAAAGACCAGCCAGGGTAAACAGGCTATGCGTATCATTAGGCCCGCCCCTAACCTTTTTGGCTTCGCTGGCCTGTGGGAACAATGGCGCCAAACTGATGGCGAATTACTGTTTTCCTATACAATTCTTACCACTTCCCCGATTCCTTCCCTGGCCCATATTCATGACCGGATGCCCCTAATTCTAGACCCGGACCAGGAGGATTACTGGTTGCACGGCTTGCGTGGTACGAGTAGTGCAGAAGTAGGCTCTTTTCTAAGTAGGCTTAAACCTCCGGAACAAATGTCGGCATATCCTGTATCAAATCGGGTAAATAGTCCGAAAAATGATGATCTTGAATGTATTCAACCGATCTGATCTACTGAACATTTTCCCTGTTCATGAGCATTACATATGATATCAACCGCCTTATATTGGCGCATATTTTACCCAGCAGGAAATAAAAGCATTGTTGCTCGCCCAAAGACGGCGCAACAATGCTTTTCCTAATTGATATAAAATAAGAATTCAATAAAAACAAACCAAGGGACCGAAACCTGCTCAAATAGCCAACAAATTATTAGTCGCCAGCCGGATCTTCTATCATGGTTGCCAATCTGTAGACATGTCGATGGTTATCATTTAATGTGGTATTAGAGACAATATAATGAATATGACGGTTATTACCTACAGGGATATTGACACCAGTTCTCCCCCTGATCGTATGAAGGTGCTCTTCGTAAAAATCGGTGTTCGCTGCAAAACGATGCCGATGCTTCCCATTAGCCAATACGATAGCTTGAAAAGTTACTCCTGCAAAACGATGGTTATGTGCGTCGTTATCTTTGGTGCTCCCCAAGAATTCATGAACGTGTCTTTGAGTTGCCATATAATCACCTCCTCTAGAATATAATGTATGTTATTCCACTTAATTCTGAAGGGTGACAGTGAGTTTGCCTCCTGGTTTACTTTTACCCAACCGTTTAGTATACGGTTTCTAAATTCACCTCTTCGAATTTATGTCCATGAAAGAGAGAATCAAGTATACTCAGCGCTATTTGCCGGTCCA
>CAZYJA010000002.1:0-29632 GCA_964647245.1 uncultured Syntrophomonas sp.
AATCTACCAGAATCGAGAGATTACCGTATACAACAAAGGTGTCCTGGAATATATTGAGGATCCGGTTGTGCAGGAGACTCCCTTAACTCTCTTTCTCAACCATGTTGAACTGGCCACCATGATTTGTTCACCAGGTGGTTATAAAGAGCTGGGAGTAGGTTTTTTACTCACTGAAGGTCTGGTGCAAAAACCAGACGATATTGTGGAGATTTCCTGTCGCGAAACAGAAGGTTTATTGTGGATAGACACCAGTTGTCCGGTTCCTCAGACCAGCAGCTTCTTACGCCGTCATATTGCCAGTTGTTGCGGCAAGAGCCGAGCCGGACTATATTTTATTAACGACGCCCGTCAACTGAAGCCGGTACAGTCAAACGCTAGATTTGCCGCCGCCCACCTGCTGAATATGATTAATTTATTAGAAGCAAAATCAGATACGTTCCACCGTACCGGGGGAGTACACAGCGCTGCATTGGCCGACAGTACCGGCATGCTATGTATGTACGAAGATATCGGGCGCCACAATGCCGTGGACAAAGTTCTGGGCCATGCTTTTCTAAATAATATTGCTACAGATGATAAATGCCTTTTGCTTAGTGGTCGTATCGCCTCAGAAATACTAATCAAAGCCGCGCGGGCCAATATTCCTGTGGTCCTGTCACGTTCAGCGCCTACCGGGCTAACCATTGAATTAGCTGATGAAATGGATATCTCCGTAGTGGGTTTTGCCCGTGGCCAGCGGTTCAGTATCTATAGCCATGCCGAAAAAATAATTGTATAGGTGGTGACCGAATTGATTACCTCAGCAGATAATTTATTAATGGAAGAAATTAAACGAATTAAAAACGAAAAATCAGTATACATTATTGCTCACTATTACCAACGCGATGAAATACAGGATATTGCCGATTTCGTAGGCGACTCATATGCCATGGCAGTGGCTGCCAAGAATTCCCCCTGTGATACCATCCTGGTAGCCGGGGTTGACTTCATGGCTGAGTCGGCCGCTATACTATGTCCTACTAAGACCGTTTTATCACCGGAACCGGCGGCAACCTGCCCGATGGCCAACAGCATAGAAGTCAGTGATGTCTTGCAGTATAAGCAGGAACACCCGGACGCACTGGTGGTCAGCTATGTAAATACGCCAGCCGCTATTAAAGCGGTTAGCGATATTTGTTGTACCTCCTCCAATGCGGTGAAAATTATTGAGAAGTTACCGTCTGATGCCCGCATATTTTTTATACCGGATGAAAACCTGGGTACCTATGTAGCCGGCCAATTAGGTAGAAACCTGGATTTTTATCCCTCCAGTTGTCCCATTCACGCTGCGGTGACCGAGGACAGCATTTTACAACGCAAAGCCGAACATCCTGATGCCGAGGTTTTAGTTCACCCCGAATGCGACCCTAAAGTAGTCGCTATCGCGGACTTCGTAGGTAGTACTGCAGGAATGGTGGGTTATGCGGCTAAGTCCAAAGCAAGTTCTTTTATCATAGCCACCGAATCTGGCATTATGTATTCGATTCGTAGTGCTATGCCGGACATACCACTGATTCTGGCCCACGAAGAGCTGATTTGCCCTAATATGAAGAGTATTACTCTGGAAAAAATTCTTTACTCTTTGGAAACGCAGCAAACCGTAATAACGGTTCCAGAAGATATCAGGGTAAAAGCTGCGGTAGCTTTGGAAAAAATGATTGCCTATTCTTCATAAAATGTAGAGACAAAGGTTAGGGGCAGACTATAAAAAGGGGTGAATGAATATGAAATTATCCACCAGAGGCAGATATGGACTTCGGGCCATGATCGACATGGCCCAGAGTGAAGATAAGGGACCTATAGCCACCCGTACTATTGCAGAACGGCAGGGCATATCGGAACGTTACCTGGAACAGCTCATGGTGCCCTTGAAAAGGGCCGGATTGGTGAAGAGCGTGCGAGGTTCCCAAGGCGGCTATATACTAGGCAGAAACCCCCAAGATATTTCTGCCGGTGATATCATACGCGTATTGGAAGGTCCGATCGCACCAGTGGAATGCGTTAGCGAAACCAACCCTGAGTCATGCTCCCGGGCCGATTATTGTGTAACCCGAGTAATATGGACCAAAGTGAGGGATTCTATAGCAGAAGTCCTTGATTCATATACCCTAACTGACCTGGCCCAGGAATCCCAGAAGGTACCGGGAAAAGATACCTTTGTATACAGGATATGAGCCAAGGAAATTCGGGAAATTCGGGGACGAAATTCGGGGACGAAATTCGGGGACGGTTCTTGAATTGAAAGGCGCAGTCATGAAATCAGGAAAGATTCTTGCCAGATATTTTCGTAGAATAACGCAGTAAGATGGAGCTCTTATATCGCCACCAACTAGTTGAATATAAGGAGGGAATACTATGAAACCCATATACATGGACCACAGCGCTACCACTCCGGTTGATCCCGAGGTTTTTCAGGCTATGATACCCTACTATACCGATATTTTTGGTAATGCTTCGAGTGTACATTCCCAGGGTCGGCAAGCTGCCCGTGCCGTGGAGCAAGCCAGGGAACAGGTAGCTCAGTTGATAGGCTCGGCACCGGGGGAAATTATATTCACCAGCGGAGGCACCGAAGCTGATAACCAGGCTATTAAGACTATTATGTCCGCTAATAAGAAAGGTAAACATTTCATTACCTCGGCTATCGAACATCATGCTATTTTGCATACGGCGGATTATTTGGCCCAAAACGGTTATGACATAACTATCTTGCCGGTTAACTCGCTGGGAATTGTAGAACCAGATACTCTCCGGGCTGCCTTGCGCCCCGATACTGCCCTGGTTTCCATAATGCATGCCAATAATGAAATAGGAACTATTCAAGACATAAAAAAATTGGCAGCCATAACCCATACCGCTGGTGCCCTCTTTCATACCGATGCAGTTCAGTCAGTAGGTAAGATACCGGTAAATGTAAAAGACCTGAATGTAGATTTGCTGTCAGCATCCAGTCACAAACTTTATGGACCTAAGGGAATTGGCTGCCTGTTTGTAAGGAAAGGTGTTGCTATCAGCAGTTATATGCACGGTGGCGGACATGAACGTAATTTGCGAGCCGGCACCGTAAATGTGCCGGCAGTAGTAGGTTTCGGCCAAGCGGCCGAATTGGCCCAACATAATTTGGCTAATAATATAGCTGCTTTAAAAGATTTAGGTCAACAACTAACCCAGGGTATTCTGGATACTATTCCTAATACCCGGCTTACCGGTGACCCGGTTAATCGCTTGCCTGGCAGCGTGAGTGTGTGCTTTGAATATGTGGAGGGAGAATCAATCCTATTAATGCTGGATAGCTATGGAATCATGGCTTCCAGTGGGTCAGCCTGCACATCCGGTTCCCTGGACCCCTCTCATGTTCTGCTGGCCATTGGGTTACCCCACGAGATTGCCCATGGCTCACTGCGTCTGACCATGGGCAAAGGCAATACCCCAGAGGATGTTGCCAGAGTTTTGGAGGTACTTCCTCCCATTATTAAAAACCTGCGCATAATGTCCCCCTTGGGACAATAAAGGAGGTCTTGGCCGATGTATTCACCTAAAGTAATGGATCATTTTATGAACCCGCGCAACGTGGGCAAAATTGAACTCCCCAGTGGAGTAGGCGAAGTAGGCAATCCTACCTGCGGAGATATTATGCACATTGAAATTGAAGTCCAGGATGAGGTTATAAAAGACATTAAATTTAGAACTTTTGGCTGTGCCGCGGCCATTGCTACCAGCAGCATGGTAACCGAGATGGTAAAGGGCAAGACTCTGGAAGAGGCCGAGAAAATTACTAATAGAACGGTAGCACAAGCTCTGGATGGCCTGCCACCAGTTAAAATGCACTGCTCAAATCTGGCTGCGGATGCTTTGCATGCAGCCATAAAAAATTACCGGGGCGGAAACGGCCCCACGGCCAGTGTTGCCAAAGGCTGCTGCCAGCAGCACCCCAACTCCTGCTGTGATAAAAAGGAAGCATAAACTAATCCAAGCAAGCGCAAGTTGAGAGCAAGGGGAACAGTGAGAGCTGTTCTGGCCTTGCTCTTTTCTGACGGAAAAGCTTATAAATTCAAAAAAGGGACGGTGCTTGATTTGCTCGATCTTGCCCGGACCCTTGGGAATGCGAGGGATGTTAAGTGAAAAAGAAGGTTATTGTGGCCATGAGTGGGGGGGTAGATAGTTCGGTTGCGGCTCTGCTCCTTAAACAGCAGGGTTATGAGGTGATTGGCATTACCATGCAAATCTGGCAAGGAGCCGAAGATCACAGCAAGGCCTGTTGCAGCCTGGAAGCAGTAAGTGATGCCCGCCAAGTAGCCTGGCAGCTGGACATTCCTCATTACGTCTTTAATTTTCGCGAGGAGTTTAAAACTAAGGTAATAGATTATTTTTGTCAGGAATATCTCATCGGTCGAACCCCAAATCCTTGTGTAGCCTGTAACCGCCACCTTAAATTCGAATCGCTGTTACAAAAAGCTATTGCCATGGATGCCGATTATATTGCTACCGGCCATTATGCCCGGATTTTCAGTGATGCATCGTCATCCCAATTAAGGTTATGCACCGGTCTCGATAATAGCAAAGACCAGAGTTATGCGCTCTATGCTATGACCCAATACCAACTGGCCCATACCCTGTTTCCCTTGGGCACTTATAGCAAGCAACAGACCCGTATTCTGGCTGAAGAGGCTGGGCTGGCGGTCTCCACCAAAGCGGAAAGTCAGGATTTGTGTTTTGTCTCTAATGGTCGCTACGGTGAATTCGTTGACAAGCATTTGAACTTGGACAAAAAATCCGGCCTATTCCGCTCTGCTTCCGGTGAGTGTCTAGGCCCTCACCAAGGAATTCATCATTATACCGTGGGCCAGCGGAAGGGTCTGGGATTGGCTCTGGGATACCCTGCCTATGTTACCGCTATTGATCCCGATACTAGCACAGTCTGGGTCGGAGATAACCAGGCACTATTCCAAAGCAGCCTGATTGCCGAAGAAGTTCACTATATCTCCGGTACTCCTTGCCATGGCCCTATGTATATAAAAGCCAAAATCAGGTATTCCTCGCCCCGAGTTCCCGCCCTTGTTACACCCCTGGATAGCAATCGGATGCGGGTGGATTTCGACACTCCCCAAAGGGCTATCACTCCCGGGCAAGCTATAGTCTTCTATGAAGGAGATCAGGTTCTAGGGGGAGGAACTATTAAATCGGCATGTAAATTAAGAAAACAGAATGGCAGTGATTAGTATTTTTACACCTTTAATACCGGGCGGCAGCACGGTATTTTTTATTGGTAGGGACGAAGCTGGGAATACTACTTGGATAGCTAAAAGTAGATCTAGAGTCAAATATTATAAAAATATGGGAAGATATATTAGTGAGAACAATTCCAATCATTTCGGGAATGATGATAGAGTAATTAGTATTTATATGGGTAGGTGGATGAAGTCATGTTCAAGGTAATGGTGGCCAATTGATCTTTAATCCAGGTTCTGTTATCCTACTAATGAATCGCTATCGGCGTTTGCGCCAGATATCACGAAATTTTGCCCAGACCAACCGTATGCAAAGTTACCCTCTGTAATTCCGCAGGAGGTGGTGTAAAATGTTCTTCGACCAGTTTAAAATAATTCCTATCGTTGCCGAAACCAAGAGCTTTTCCAAGGCTGCCCGCATCCTTAATCTTTCTCAGCCGGCCATAAGCAGTAAAATTCAGGCCATAGAAGATTACTATGGTATAAAGTTTTTCAACCGTACCGCCCAAGGGGTTACCCTTACCGAGGCAGGTAAAATCGTGTTAGGTTATGCAAATGAATTTCTGGAATTACATGAATCCATGGAGAAGAACCTTGACCAGCTGCTGAATGTTTCCAATCCCCAATTAACCATTGGCTCCAGCTGTACTTCCGGTAATTTTGCCATGCCCTCCACTATTCGTGGGTTTAAAGAAAAGAACCCTGAAGCCAATGTCAAATTAGATATAGCCAATTCAGTCGAAACTCTTAAAAAACTCAATAACAAAGAAGTAGACGTTGCCATAGTGGACGGGAAAGTTGACCACACCAACCATAGAGTCCACCGTCTAAACTCAGTGGATCTTGTTTTCATAGCTGCCAACCGTGACGACAAAAAGAAGAAAAAGGTAGTTACCTTAAAAGAATTAAAGGCGAAGCCTCTAATTGTGCGCGAGAAAGGAGCTGCCATGCGATCAGTTATCGAAGAAGTAGCGGCGAAAAACGGCTGGACTATAAATGACTTCAATATTATTTCGGAAATGAACAGTATTCATTCGATTAAGGCAGCCGTTGAGGGCGGAACTGGCATAACCCTCATTCCGCGGGTGGCGGTACAAAAGGAACTTGACGCCGGAACGCTACGAATAGTCCAGGTAGAAGAACTGGACTTGAAAGTCGATATTAACCTGGTATATTCTGCCGACGAAGAACCATCGTTGATTGCCCAAAAATTCATCAAGTTTCTGAGTAATCCGAAGAAAAGCGGTTTTAGCTGGAATGACATGCCTATTGATTGATTACTTGGCGAATGTATTGATTGGCAATTTGCCAATGTAAACTGGCTTAAATAAATTAACAATTAATCACCATGACCCTGGTTCAAGCGTTCCCCTATTTTGAACCAGGGTCTACTTATCATAGATACCATTATTAGAGCTTAGTGGCCCATTAAATCCTATTCTTTTTTTCTTAACAACAGGAACATGCATCCAAGTGCGAAGACCGTAATTATCAGCCTTATCCAATTCGTATTAATATTAATCAAATCATAGCTTACCAAGGCTTCCAGAGCTATTGAAGGAATTTTCCCCAGGGCGGTAGCGGTTAAGAAATAGGAGAGGTTGATATTACTGATTGCAGCGGCTAAGGTGACCACGCCTGAAGGAACCAAAGGCAACAGCCGAGCTTGAAAAAGGAGTAGGGCCGCTTTCAATCCCCCGGCCAATACCATCTTATCTACTATAGGGTGCTTTCTCCCCAGACTTTCAAACCTTGTTTTAAAACCCAATCGGTAAAGATAAAATGCAACCACTGCACCAATTACCTCTCCTACCCAGGATATGAAGAAGCCGTTAGCAGGACCAAAAATAATAACATTCGCACCGGTCACAAAAATTGAAGGGATTATTCCAGCAGTGGCTAGGAGGATACTTATTAAAATACTGGCTATAATTCCATATGGACCCCAACAATTAATATATTCTGCTATAAGCTGTGAATACATATAGTTTCCTTCCAATATGATTAACCAACATAATGATGATCTATACTGCCCCGTTAAGAACCTTGAATTATTATGATATCATCTATGTTTTTCTCCGGCAAACTTCTATAAACACTCACCATTACCGCGAACCACCCATCAGCAAGTACCTGTGCTTATAAATCAAGAACTTAGATTTACCCAAGCGCGCAGCCATAGCCCTTTAGAACCGTCATGCGGCGATTTAGTTATAGGGTTATAAGGATTTCAAATAATTGAGTCACCAGCTTTGCCTATATAATTTAGCTATAGTGAATTGAGCTACTATAGTGTAACAATGTTTCTCAGAATGTGTTGCAGAGCAGGAGGTGACCAGGGTAAATTAGCAACCCAGTACAAGTTGGCTGACAATTAATTTGAGGAGGAAGAGAAGGAATGAGAAATTCAAAAATCAAATGGTTAGCATTACTACTGGTAGGTATAATGTTATCAGCTTTTGCAGTAGGCTGTGGAACTCCTAAGGATACGACCCCAACTCCAGTGGAACAACCCAAAGTTACCGAGACTAAGGTGACTATCGACCAAGTTGCCAATAAATATTACGCTGACATGGGTAAAGACGTATATAAAATTAGTGAAGTAGATTTAAAAGCCAAAGTGGATGCCAATGATAAAAACATGCTGCTAATCGACATAAGATCGGCTGAAGACTATGCCAAAAGCCATGTTAAAGGCGCTGTAAACATTCCTTTTGCCAAAGTTCATGAATATCTGGACAAATTACCCGCTGACAAAGAATTGGTTGTATATTGCTACACCGGGCAGACTGCAGGCCAAACAGTTGCTATAATGAACATGTACGGATACAAAGCCAAATCTATGAACCTTGGCTTTACTACCGGCTGGGTCGGCAAGAATAATTTTCCGGTTGATACTACTCCCAATCAACTGCCGACTAATGTAACCCCGGCCAAACCAGATCCGGCTATTGCCAAAATCTTAAAAGACCACTATGTAAACTTGCCGGCTCATTCATATAAGATTACCTCGAAAGAATTGCAGGCCCTAATTGATAAAGGTGAGAAAATGCAGATAGTTGACCTAAGAAGTGCCGCCGACTTTGCCAAAGGCCATGTTAAAGGAGCTATAAATATTCCTTTCGCAGAAGTAAACAAGCATTTTGGCGAATTTGCTAAAGACAAACCCGTATTCGTATATTGTTACACTGGTCAAACCGCCGGACAGACGGTGGCTGTCTTGAATGTACTGGGAATTAAGGCCCGCTCAGTTCATGCGGGATTTGATCTCGGGTGGACCGTAGACAAAATGCCGGTAGAAAAATAAACCGTCTCTAACCCCTTGATCGAAATAAAACCCTAAATCACCGCAAATAATAGGCATAATAAAGGGGAAAGCTGTCTTTCCCCTTTTACACTATCCATTTTAAACTGATAGCGTCATGTGTCATTGGGACAAGGGGGACGGTTCTCGGTGACACCGCCCTCGGGGACTTTTTCGGCGGTGTGTCACTAAGAACTGTCCCTAATGACATATGACCCGTTATAGCCTGGAGGTTATGCTATGAAGACCTACTTGGTTACCGGTGGAGCCGGATTCATCGGCTCCAACTTTATTAATTACATATGCAATAAATATCACGCTGCTATTCGGGTGATTAACATCGACAAGCTCACTTATGCCAGCAATTTGATGAATTTGCACAACTTGCCTGAAGAGGCCAATTATCATTTTGTTAAAGCTGACATTAATGACAGCGCTGCAATTCTACCCATCTTTGCCAGGTATCGACCGGATGTGGTAATTAATTTCGCAGCTGAGACCCATGTGGATCGCAGTATTAAAAACCCAGGTATTTTTCTGCACAGCAATGTCATGGGAACCCAATCCCTATTAGATGCATCCTTGCAATATCCGGTAGCCAAGTTTGTACAGATCTCTACCGATGAAGTTTACGGCTCTCTCGCTGCCGAGGGTGCTTTTAATGAGAATTCGCCGCTTAAACCCAGTAGTCCCTACTCGGCCTCCAAAGCCGGCGCCGATTTACTGGTTTATGCTTACTATAAAACCTATGATTTACCCGTAAATATCAGTCGGTGTTCCAATAATTATGGGCCCCACCAATTTCCTGAGAAATTGATACCTCTCACTATAGAACATTGCCTTAAGCATATACCGATTCCGATATATGGTGATGGCCAACACCGCCGGGATTGGATTTATGTAGACGACCACTGTGCAGCCATAGATAACATAGCCAACGGTGCTCCGGCGGGGGAGATCTATAACATCGGGGGATCTTGTGAAATGGAAAATGTCGATATGGTAAAAGCTATCATAAGGGCAGTTCATGATGCCCTAGCACCCGACGATGCCAGAAGAAAATTTATCAATCCGGGATTGATTCGCTATGTGGATGACCGCCCTGGCCATGATCGCAGATATGCTATCGAGTCCCGCAAAATTCACGCAGAATTGAACTGGCAAGCACAGATTGGCCTGACCGAAGGAATCCAACGTACAGTGGCATGGTATATAGAAAATTCACCAGCGAGGTTATAATATGCGAGGAATTGTATTAGCCGGCGGCAAAGGAACCCGCCTCTACCCCTTAACCAAAGTAACCAACAAGCATCTGCTGCCGGTGGGCAAAGAACCCATGATATTTAACCCGGTTAAACAACTGGTATCAGCTGGTATAGAAGATATCATGGTAGTTACCAGCAAAGAACACCTGGGGGAAATAGTGCGACTGCTGGGAAGCGGGAAAGACTTGGGCTGTGATTTCACCTTCAAAGTACAGGAGGAAGCTTTAGGTATAGCCCATGCCCTCCTCCTGGCCGAGAATTTTGCCCGCGGTGAAAAGATAGCGGTTATTCTGGGAGATAATATTGCCACATTGAGCATTAAGAAATATGTGGATAGTTTTAGAGCCCAACCCAGCGGAGCCAAAGTGCTTTTGCGCAGAGTGGGCGATCCTGAGCGGTACGGCATAGCCGCCCTGGACGAGTTGAAAATTATAGAAATAGAAGAAAAGCCGCTTCATCCCAAAAGCTGTTTCGCGGTGATAGGAATATATATGTACGACCAGGAGGTATTTGAAATTATAAAGCGGCTCAAGCCTGCTGCAACTGGAGAATACGAAATTACCGAAGTCAACAATTACTACATTCAGATGAACTCCTTGACTTATAATATTTTAGAGGGTCAATGGACTGATGCTGGCACCTTCGAATCTCTGGCCTATGCCAACTCGATAATGATGGATGTTAACAACCAGATAATCGGGAGTGATTGATGATGAAAATACCTTTCAATAAAACCTATACCTCAGGCCATGAGTTAAACTATATACAGGATTGTCTGCTGCGCGGAGATATTGCCGGCAATGGTTACTATACGCGCCAAGCCCAAGCTTTTATGGAGCACAAATTTGACTGTAAGAAAGTTTTACTGACTACCTCGGGAACCAGCGCCCTGGAAATGGCCGCTTTACTGATTGATTTACAGCCGGGTGATGAAGTGATCATGCCTTCGTTTACCTTCGTCTCTACCGCTAATGCAGTTTTGCTGAGAGGTGCTCGGCCCGTATTTGTTGATATCGATCGCAGAACGCTTAACATTGATGCTGAAAAAATTGAGAGCCAAATTACTCCCCGCACCAAAGCCATAATCCCCGTTCATTACGGTGGCGTAGCCTGTGATATGGATAGGATTATGGATATAGCTAAAAAAAACTCACTATATGTAATTGAAGATGCCGCCCAGGCGGTTAACTCAACTTACAAAGGTAAATATCTGGGTACTATTGGCCATATCGGCTGTTATAGTTTTCATGGAACCAAAAATTACGTTTGCGGTGAAGGTGGCGCCATTCTAATTAATACCAGAGATAACCAATTATCGAATCGGGCCGAAATAATTTGGGAGAAGGGAACCAATCGCGGTCAATTTTTGCGCGGACAGGCTGATAAATATACCTGGATGGATATTGGCTCAAGTTATTTACCCGCTGATATCCTGGCTGCGTTGCTCTATGCCCAATTGGAGGAAATGGACCCCATCACTGCTAATCGAGAAAATATTTTCCGTTATTATTATCGCAGCCTGTGGGAATATCATGCGGCCGGACTAATCCAACTCCCGCTCATACCGGAAGGAGCTCGCTCCAACTATCATATTTTTTATTGCTTGTTTAATTCAACCGGACAAAGAGACTATGTCTTGCAGAGTTTAAAGGTTAGAGGGATACAAGCTTCATTTCATTATGTACCCCTGCATAGTTCTCCGATGGGTAAATCACTCGGGTATGAAGCTAATGAATTGCCGATCACCGAAGAACTCAGTGCAAATCTGCTGCGCTTGCCTTTGTATCCCCAGCTGAGCGATGCTGAGCAAGAATATGTAATCCGTAATCTGAAAGATATCCTGGATGAACTTAATGATATGGGAGAATATCAACGCTATGATGATTTCTGTAGTGATTCCAGTATTCAACAGCGAGACTAGCCTGGAAGAATTGTATCGGCGTTTAAGAGATGTATTAACCTCTTCGTGTGATGATTTTGAAATAATCATGGTGGATGACTGCAGCCGGGACCAAAGTTTCCAAGTAATGCAAAATTTAAGAGCCATGGATCAGCGGGTTAAAGTGATTCGGCTGGCCCGTAATTCGGGACAACATAATGCAACCCTCTGTGGATTTAAGTACTGCCGGGGTGATTACATCGTGACCTTGGATGATGACCTGCAGCATCCACCGGAAGAGATACCCGTCTTGTTGGCAAAAATGGCAGCAGGGTATGATGTAGTCTTCGGAATTCCTCAGGTAAAGCAGCACCACCTGATTAGAAATTGGGGCACCCTCCTGATTGATAAATGCATAAGCATAATTTTCCCTCAGCATTCAGATATTAAGCGCAGCAGTTTTAGGTTACTGGATCGGAAATTAATCGATCGAATTTTAAATCAACCGAGATATCCGATATATATGGCAGCCCTTATATTAATAAATTCATTAAAGCCCGGTAATGTAGAAGTCAGACACGAAAACCGCAAATACGGAAAAAGCAATTACAGTTTGGGTACAACTATTAATATGACTATAATACTCTTAGTTGGTTATTCCACGCTTCCTTTGCAGCTGATCAGCCGGGTATGGAAATGGCTATTGGTCGGGACTATAATATTATTTATTATAAATAGTCTTAAACTCTGGAATTCTGCTGCGCTATTTCCAGTAGCAAACCTACTTTTAATAAGTATGGCGGCCTTGGGCGGCATATCTTTTTACATTACTGAGAAATACGTAAAAAGACTGAATATGGAGACCCAACCTCCTGAACTGCCTTACATGATCAGTGAAATTGAAATTTAGGGAGATTTAGTAGTAATGAAAATTCTTATCTTAGGCGCCGGCAGAAATCAAGTGAACGCTATTAAAAAAGCCCAAGAAAAAGGTCATACCGTTATAGTATCCGATTATCTGCCCGATTCTCCGGGTAAAAAACTAGCTGACTTTTGCGAAATGACCAGCACCTATGATATTGAAGGGAACATTGCTGTAGCCAGGAAGTACCAGGTTGATGGGGTGCTGACTATTGGAACCGATCAACCAGTACTGACAGTAGCTAAAGTTGCTGAAGCTCTCTCCCTCCCGCAGATGATTAGTTCCGCCACCGCTTTAATGGCGACCCACAAAATAAACATGAAAGAAGCCTTCCTAAAAAATAAGGTCCCGACCAGCAGCTACCTGCTGATAAAACGGGAGGAACTTGAAAATAGCCCGGAGCTCCTGCATAAATTAAACCAATTGTCTTTCCCGGTAGTGATTAAACCGGTAGATAGTCAGGGACAACGTGGGGTTTTTAAAATTTGGCAGCGAGACCGAAACATTATTCCCTTTATGCAAGAAACCTTTTCCCATACTCGGGACGACCAAATAATTGTTGAAGAATTCAGTGTCGGTGATGAAATTACCATAAGTGCCTGGGTCGAGGACTATCATCCCTATATTTTTATTATTACGGACCGGCCTTTATTAAATGTGGAACCCCGTCTGGGCATAATGACTGCTCACCATTTCCCTTCTCCTTATACCTTCAGTCATTATGCCGAGCTGCAGGGACTGCTGGAGAAAGCGGTGGCGGCACTTGATATAGCCTCTGGACCTATCTATGTACAAGCCATTATGACTCCCGCCCGGGCAGAAATAGTAGAGTTGGCATGCCGCATAGGCGGTGGACACGAGGAGGAACTAATTCCTCTGGTTACCGGCATGGACCCGGTAGATTGGTTGATTGACAAGTCGCTGGGCCAGCCGGTAAATATTGACCAACTCAAAAATTATGATCTGCTCGGTAATAAAGTCTACGCCCAGACCAAATTTATTATGGCGTACCCAGGACAAGTGAAAACCTGGGGCGATCTGGAAAGGGTCAAGAAAATGCCCGGGGTGGTGAATGCCCGCTTCTATAATCCTCGGCTTAAAGAAATAAAAGAGATTGTAGACAGCGGCACCAGTCGCTGGGGTTATATTATAGTGACGGGGAGCAATAAAAATGAGTTGGATGAAAATGTCCGCAATGCTTATCAAAACGTGGAGATACTGGATTACGATAACAATAATCTCCTCAGAATTCCATGAACACCGGGGGTATTAATTCCAAGCTAATCAGATGGCTATCAATCTTGACGGTGTTAATAATACACCTGGCAGCCCTTGGTTATTACGGGGTTCAGGTGCTGGATATCAGTAAATTTTTTATATCCATTCTGATTTGCACCTTAGTTCCCGGTTTGCTCGTACTGAGTTATGGCCAGGTTTATGATAACGACAGCTATAAATTTGCCCTGGCTGCGGCCATCGGCATTTGCTTGGATATTATCATTTTTATTATTCTATCGATTTTAGATGCTAAGTTCCTTTTCTATTTCATTTTTGCTCTAATCTTGCTCCTTTACCTGGCTCGCAGAAAGCTATGGAGTGACCTGGGTTTACTGATAGCAGCCGTGGAAAATCTTCCGACCTGCTATATTGTCTGCCTGGGTCTGGCCTCGCTGTTATTTTTGACCTTGGTTATCATTTTTTTATTTATACCCAATCCCCTGCCGGGAGTTAATCAGTCGCTTATTTACTATATCGACCAGCCCTGGCACCTGGGCAATATCGCGGAGCTTAAAAATCACTGGTATCCCCAGGATCCCCGCCTGGCCGGTAATCATTTCCATTATCATATCTTTGCCTACATATATACCGCCTTTATTGCTTGGGCCAGCGGCATATCCGTGCCAGTGCTCTTCTTTCGCCTAAATACTTTGTTCCTATTATATTTATTGTTTATTGCAGCCTATTTTACCGGCAGCCGCTGGTTCAACCGCAGGTCTGCCGGAATTCTAAATATATTTGCTTTTTTCTTTGGGGGTACCGCCCTGCTTTCCTATCCTTTCAATATCTTTCTGATAAACTTTTTTACCAGCCCTACTTTCTTATTGGCTTCCATATTGACTTTATTTTTATTTGTGGAACTAAGAATCTATCTCTATAAGGGTGAGCCTGGCCATCTATTTCTTTCCTTATTGCTAATTCTCGGCTTGTGCGGTGCCAAGGGCAGTTTTTTTCCAGTAATTTTTGCTGGCTTGCTAGGCTCTTGGGGGTATAATGTTCTAATCAGAAAGCCCGATAAACGGCTGAACATTCTGCTGGTTAGCAGTCTATTCCTGTTTTTAGGCGTATTTTCTTATATATTTAAGGGTATCGGCAGCGAGGGGATAAATATCGTACCTTTTGAAGTTATCCGCTATACCCGCCTATTTGATTGGTGGCAGGGATACTTCGGACAGGTGAGCAGTAATTGGCTGATATGGAGTATTGTTCCGATTTACTTATTGGCCTTTTTCAGCTTCCGAGCCTTGGCCTTCATCAAGCTAATCAAAAGTCTGTTAGTTTCATTGCCAAATCTACCATTTGATAAGTTATTTATGGCCGGTGTGATTATTGCCAGTTTCATCCCCGGGTACTTCTTAAGCTACCGGGGCCGATCCGAGTATTTCTATTTGTTCGTCGGTTACATCTGCCTTAATCTGATATCAGCCGGCTATTTGTATGACGTTTATAAACAACCCCAGGCGAAGCTATTAAAAATGGTTGTCTTAGTCTTCTTATTGGCCTCCACTGCTGACACTGTGGTTAGCGCCACGCAACAGCATCAAATAATCCCTGAGCTAAAAGCGGTCAACTACCAGCCATTAACTCCCAGTTTGTATGAGGGGCTTACTTATTTGCGGGACCATACCGACCCAGATGCCATAATAGCCTCCTATCGATCATTCATCTATGCTGACGATAACCCCCGCTTCTTTTACTATTCCGCTTTTTCCGAAAGGCGCATGGTAGTAGAGGGATGGCAGTATATGCCCCCAGCCTACCAGGAGGAAGCCCAAAGACGTTACGCTGATATGGCCACCCTCTATACTACTGGGGATGCAGAATTGGCAGCCCGGATATTGGATAAATATTCGGTTGATTATCTAATATTAGAGACCGCTATCAGCCAGAAGCTAAATTTCAACGGGAGCCAAATACTAATCCCCCGGTTTCAAAACAAGGAAATGGAGATTTATCAGACGGTAAAATAAAATATTTAGAAGTGATGAGACTGTAACATTACTGTGCCCAGCCGAAATGGGTGCATCAATACATATCAATGGTACTTGCTCATCAATTATCGATACTGTGTTTGTGTGTCGCTCCACGGGTGTAGTAGACCGCAAAACGATTGTCTCCACCCTGGAGAAATTGGTAAACTAGTAAAGCAGGATGTCCAAAGGCTTTAATTAACAGGTATTAGCCTTAGTGATGGCGATATACGATGCATTGCTTACGGACATTTGGTGCGATTAGCGGTCTGGTATGGAACCATTTGTATTCGCTGTATTCTCTCTTTGGAATCAGAGTTCTTGATTATACCGAAAGGAAAAGGTTTTTAGATTATCCAACTTTTATAAAAGGATATGAGAGCCTAAAGGCGCGTTTTAATAGGTAAACTTATTGAACCATACCCCAAACCGATACGGGAATAGGAAGAGAGAGGCATTGTCCAGCAAAGGATAGCGCCTCTCTTTAGCGACTTGCGTAAATATTAAACCATTTCTTCTACGACGGCAGCGAGTACGTCGATTGGTGTGCGTTATTCTGATTCACCTTTCTTCTGTTGCTGGAGTTGTTCAAGCTCATGGATGTATCTATCATAGTCGGACTCAAAGAGTCTGTCTTGAACAATGCGATACTTTTCAAATTCACTTTCAGCGTGCAATTTCGCTATTTCCGCGGATACTTTCCCTGCATCTTTCAGCAAACCGTACTCAAACATTTCGATAAAAGAATTCAAGCGAGTCTCCCAATCCTGCATCGTTAAGGGAATTTTGCGCTGTGTCATATTTTCTGCAAAATCCAGATAGGAGTTTACCATACGGTTTAATTGCCCAAGCTCAAATTCAGACAAATAGTTTTTTGCAATTGACACATCTGTTATTTTGATTTTGCCATCGGGGGCATCCTGCCAAGTGGTAAGCCCCATATGATCTTTCTCACTATTCGCTCTGCCGACAATAAGCTCCGCCGCAGTATGACCATGGACGGCATAGTGCATTTTATTCTGCACTGTTGCGTAAAACCGCTTTGTTGATTTTGCGTTTTTATCATAATCACTGGCTGTTGCATATAAGTCGGTTACTTTTTGATAGAACTTCCGCTCACTGGCACGGATTTCCCGTATTCTCTCAAGCTGTTCCTCAAAATATTTATCGGTCAGGTAAGAACCTTTTTTTATTCGTTCATCATCCATAACCCAGCCTTTAATTGTATAATCTTTGGCGATTTGATTAACCCATTTACGAAATTGCACAGCTCTTTCGGAGTTGACCTTAAAGCCCAAGGCAACAATCATCTGTAAGGCATAATGCTTGGTATCATAGGTTTTCCCATCTGCGGCAGTTATTCGAAAATTTCGAATAACTGAACTCTCCTCTAATTCCGAGTCCGTAAAAATCCTTTTAATATGATAGTTAATAGTGTGTGTTTCCACGTCATACAATGTAGCCATCATCTTTTGTGTCAGCCAGATATTTTCATCCTCATACCGCATTTCAACACTGTCTTGATTATCACCAGTACTTGCGACAAAAATCAGGTACTCAGCGGCGGAGCTGCGAATAGTGATTTCATTTTTCTTTTTCTTTCCCATAGCTTCCATTCCTTCCGCTCTTTATCTCTAAAGTTAGCTTTATCAACTGTTTAAATCGTCAATTCCATAATATCACAGAAGTCCGCATTCAGCACAAAAAATACCATGGCTCACTTTATATACCACTGTCATCATACCAAAGGAAAAGTATACCATCGAGGCTCACTTTCTCGTTCGGAAATTGTGTCGGAGATAATCCAACCAACTGGCAGCGTCTAAATCGGGCAACATCTTTATAAACGCCGAATTGGGGGTGAACCATACGGTCGAAAAGCAATGCAGGTTAAAGCGAGGTGCTGCAAGCCGCAGTGAATTTGTCTGCAAGGCGGTTGAGTTTTATCTCGGCTTTCTCCAGACGGAAAACAGTACAGAGTATATCCATAAAACCACTCTTGCGTTCCTCGAAAAAACGTGCTGAACGCATAAAGAGGTTCGATCAGGCACACGATTTTATTATCCCAAGTGAGTTTAACCCTCAAGTGGGTATAGAAGCTAAGATAACCGAAGATGATGGTACGGCTAGAGATAAAGTTACTCGAATTCAGCACCTGAATGCTTTAAGCACTGGTCAAACTCAGGATGGCTCGCCTGCTTTTGAAGTCATAGCATGCATCGGTGGACGAGGTTTTGGCGAAAGAAGCGAAGATATGAAAAAGCTCATTTGATCTACCAAGGGAAAAACATTTACTTTACAGACACTTGACAAGTTAGTTGAAAGCACTAGACTGGCAGATTTTAAAACGACATAGCTTCCAACTAACAGGGAGAAGGGTATCATTTAGCACTCAATTCGTTCCCCAGATTCAGAATAAGGAAGGAACTCTATAAACCTATAAACAATTCTCCCGTGTCCCATTTCTGACGCCTTTAATAGTTGCCGAAAGCACTAATTGTTTGCTCAGAAGTTTTCCACTGTCTCGACCAGTCCCCTAAAGGGAGCCTGCAGATTTTGTTGGCTAAGTTTCCAAACTGTATGCCCCTCCAGGGGCAAATCATGAATCCTCTCTCAGCCTGGTACCGGGTCACATATTTTTTCGTACCCAAAATAATCAGACAGAGCAAATAATTGTTCGCTGTTATGCTGCCATTCTTTAGTATTAATTTTGTTGGGCAGAATAAAATCGATACTATTGGCTTTTCCGGTGGAGATATGCAGACATTCCTCCAGGGCTTGGAATTCCTGCAATTCGTTATCGTGACTTAGATCCGTACAGGCAATCACCACATCAGCTTTAATCTTCATTTTCTTAAAGTCTGCGCTACTTTCGGAGTGCAGGAACAGATAGTCATAATCAAGCTTATCCAGAGCTGGTAAATTCACCGGGGACTCCAGGCAATTCTCAGCTCTTGCCATCATATTTAATAGATCAATTCTCAATTCGGAGCTAAGTATATCTGCACCATTATTATCCTCAGCCGGCTGCGAATCTGGGGCTCGATTCTGCTTCTGCTTAACGCCCAGCCAGTCGGTCAATTTTTTACTCTGGCCTAAATACCCGATTAATACCCGGTATCCTTGGCGGGCCAATCCGCAGGCCAGATTAACCTCTACTGTTATTTGACCACTGCCTGGATGTTTGGAAATAACCGCAATAATCTTCAACGAACTCATCCCCTTCATTATATTACCAATACAGGCATATATTTCACTATCTTCCCCATTTTTTATTTAGGCATTATTATAATCGCATCATATATCGTTTTATGGGACTATATAAACTTAAGAAAGCTAATAATAAGTCGTCCCCTAAAAATTTGCGGCTTGAAACCTTAAGCTTTCTTTGACATATGTTTATAATATAGTTTAGACTCGGTTTTAGCTAGTGGGTATATAACCATAACTATGAAGAGCCAGCCCCAACAGCACTAGGCCTTTGCTTGGCTTGATTGTTAGCGGCTTGTGCCAGACCTCGTTATAAAGCGGGGTTATCACCATTATTCAGAATACTGTTGGAAAAATTAAGATGGGAGTGATATACAATGAAAATAGCAATGCCTAAAAATGGAGAAATGATCAACCAACATTTTGGTCAGAGTAAGAGTTTTTTGATCGCCACCCTGGAAGACAATAGGATAGTGGATACCAAAGAGCTTAGCAGCGAAGCTCTGCAACATAACCATGCTGGCCTTTCCGGATTATTTATGACTGAAGGCGTGTCTCTGGTTATTACTGGCGGGATTGGACAACCAGCTTTGAATGCGCTGAAAGAGAAAGGCCTGGAGGTTATAAAAGGTGCCTCCGGAAAATGTGATGAAGTTCTAGCAATGTATGTAAAGGGCAAGCTTAGTGACCAAAATGTTACCTGTGACCATCATGGTGAACATCACCATCATTAGAAATCTCTCATGGTTAAGTGAAGGGCAGGTAAGAAATCTGGAACAGTTTATTTGGCTGATACCTTTGGGATTAGCGGTGGGTATATTCGGAACCATAGTCGGGGCTGGCGGCGGATTTATTCTGGTGCCAATTCTATTGTTGCTGTACCCTGGTAAAAGTCCGGAAACCATTACCAGCATTACGTTGGCGGTGGTTTTTCTTAATGCTTTGTCAGGTTCCTCATCTTATGCCAAAATGAAGCGGATCGATTATAAATCAGGCTTATTGCTAGCGAGTACCACCGTTCCCGCTTCGGTATTTGGCGCCCTAACCACTGCCTATATCCCCCGTCGATGGTTTGAAGTACTCTTCGCGTTATTAATGATTATGATAGCTCTATATCTTTTTCTTCGCTCTAATCAAGGTAAGAAACAACCTAAAAATAACCAATCCTATGCCTTTGTACGAAAGATTGTAGATGCGGAAGGAACTGGGTATACTTATTCATTCAATTTACCGCTAGGGCTAACTACCGGGGCTGGCATAGGTTACTTGTCAAGTTTTTTTGGCATTGGCGGCGGTATAATCCATGTGCCAACACTTATTCATCTCCTGAACTTCCCGGTACATATAGCCACTGCCACCTCACTCTTTATGCTGGCTATTATGTCATTTTCAGGTACGCTGGTGCACTTAAATAGCGGTCTGCTGGCAGATGGTATTGGTCAAATTGTGGCATTAGGCATTGGAGTTATCTTCGGTGCACCTTGGGGAGCTAAGTTATCCCGCCGCATTCACGGTAATTGGATTCAAAGAACCTTGGCATTGGCATTGGGCTTTGTGGGTATTCGCTTACTATTCTAATTTTTATATGTTGCTCCAAGCTGCCAGTAACTTCAGCCATCATAAAAATGCCGCTAATAGCGCTTTACGGGCGCTATTAGCGAACACGTTCATGGGTCCAGCGACAAATTACCAAAGTAAGCTATAGATTATTTTTTTCCAACCATCTGAATAATAGAATGCCTGATGCAACCATAGCAATGATTACGAACCAGTGATTTATCCCTAGTGCGTCCGGAACTGTAAGGTTTCCATAATCACCCCAGGTCAATACGGTCCGGGCAAAAAACGGGTAGGCTTCCGCATATAAAGCCCCTCCAGTGAAAATACCCAGAATGCCAATTAGAGCATCGATTCGTCCTTCGCCTACGGCACCCCACGCTGTGCCGGGACAATAACCCAGCATTGACCAGCCAATCCCGAAAAGACTGCCTCCCACAATGGCCCCACCCAAAATAAGGGGTCTTCCTGATATTGTTAACAAGTTCAAATCTCCCAGCGCATATATGCCGACCATAGCTACCAAAATTGCGGTAAACATGAACTTTACAATTGTCATATCTTTCAGCAGCAACGCCCCAATCTGTTTATCATAACGAATCACATGGGCCCGTTGCAGTAAAAAGCCGAACAAAATACCGGCTAGGAGTCCATACAATAAAGTTATCATTGTATTTCACCTCCCCTATAGATCAGCTTGGCAACCATAATCCCTACGATAAAAAACATCACCATGGCTAAAAAACCGCTGACCGATAGTAAAATTGACGAACTCATTTGCCCGGATGGACAGCCACCCGCTAAACGGGCTCCAAACATAGCTATAATACCACCGAAAAACGCAAACCAACCTCTTTTGCGTGACTCCGAGCCTAAGTTTCTGGCCCATAAATCAGGTATTAACTGCCACTTGAAATCCCCAAATATTCTCGCCGCAACTAGACTGCCCACGAATATGCCAACAACAAACAGTATCTGCCAGCTAAGCACCGGTTCAACCATCGTAAAATACTGGGTTTGAGCAACCTTGGCCGGTGAAATTATTTTCTCCAGCATCCCTACAATCTGTACAAAAGACGTAGATGTACCAAAGTAATTTCCACTCAAAAAAACTGACAGAACAATCAACAAACCACTTAAAGCACCGGCCAAATAAGGATTCCAGGCCTTTTGTTTTTCAAGTTCCATACCAAACACTCCTTAAAATTACTCCTCATATACCCCCCTTAGGTATATCCGTGTATCTATCCTATCACACCCTGAGATTTTGTCAATGCATGGCGAAACCCGTCGTTTCCTATATTACAGTTCATTAACTGCCGTAATTGTCGCCTTTTGAACCCCAGTCAAAAGACTTACTTATAGGGCAATAAGAATGTACGATAATCGGGTTTTAGCTTTCAATGTTATAGTGTTATAAAACAATGTAACTATGAGAATAGATGCAAGGAGGGGAAATAGTATGGGTATATCCAGGCGCAATTTCCTTAAATTTAGTGGAGGCAGCATAGCTGCTATGGCTGGCGCCGGGTTGCTGACCAATGGCTTTCTTAATAATCGGGTAACTAATGCCGCATCTGAATCAGGTGGCCCTGCCATCACTTACAAGCATGGGGTTTGTGGCATTTGCGAGATGGCTTGTGCTATGACCGGAAAAATCGAAAACGGGCGACTGGTAAAATTAGAGGGTAATCCCGGTGACCAGCATTCCCGGGGCTCTTTATGTGCCAAAGGTAATTCCGGGATCAATATGTTATACGACCCGGATCGTCTCAAAGCCCCCATGTTGAAGACTACGGCCGGAAGGGTACCCGGTCAGAACCCCGGTTGGCAGAAACTTGACTGGAATGACGCCATTTATCGGGCATCCTCAGAAATTAAAAAGGCTATTGACAACTATGGTCCGCAATCAGTAATTTGGGTCGGTCACAGTGCCGGGACCGATTTTCTCAAAGCGATCGGCAGCCCCAATAACATTACCCACCTGTCCACATGCAATGCGGTGCGTATGTTAGCCTGTCAGCTTACTTTGGATTCTGCCAACTATGTTCCAGATTTTGAATACAGCCAATATATTTTGTCATTCGGCTGGGATCAGCTGGGCAAAGGCAAAAACTCATTCGCACGTGGGCCCATAGAGGCTATAAACAATAATACTGCCAAAATGGTGGTATTTGATCCCCGGCTGTCCACCACCGCTACCAAAGCGGATGAATGGATACCCATTCGTCCCGGTACCGATCTGGCAGTGATTCTGGCTATGTTGAACGTTGTAATCAGCGAGCAAAGATACAAGGCTGACTATATTGCTGCCAATGTTACCGGTTTTGAAGAGCTGGCGGCAGAAGTTACCAAGTATACCCCGGAATGGGCCGCCCAGCTGAGCGATGTCCCTGCTGATACTATCCGGCGTATTGCCCGTGAATTCAGCGGCGGTTGTCCGGCGTTGATACCTATTCATAAACGGGAAGCAATCCAATCGCATCCAGGCGGATTTGAGTTGGTAAGAGCCTGCCTGGCTCTGATGGCTATCACCGGCAATATCGAACGCCGCGGGGGAATTCTGCTGCCTCGGACCGGTGGTCTAAATTGGGTCGGTCCCGCCGCTGAAGCACCCGATCCCCGGGTAACCGAACGGGTTGATGGTGGTCATCTGTTTCCTCTGGCAGTAAAAGCTCCGCTGGTAGGACCTGGTCTCTATCAATCAGTGGCCGATATGATACTGGCGGATGAACCTTATCCGGTCAAAGTAGCTATTGTATATGGGCAGTCCCTGCAATCAATGCCCAACCCGGAAAAATGGGCTAAAGCTCTAGCCAAGCTGGATTATGTGATCAACATAAATATATACCCGGATGATATGGCTACCATGGCTGACCTGGTCTTGCCGGAAAATGTCTACCTGGAGCGTTATGAAATATCTCCCCGTCAAACCAACGCCCGGTATGTGCAGATTGCCCTGGCTGAGCCCATGATAGAGCCTCTTTACGACACCAAAGATGTGGGCGAAATCAAACAGCTAATAGCTAAACAGCTTGGCCTGGAACAGTACCTTACCCCGGTTGGCAAGCCAATTTTAGACTACAAAATAGCCCCCAGCGGCATGAATTTTGATACGGCCCTAAGCAAAGGCGGCTTGATAACCGGCAATAAAGATTTTGTGGCCAAACCGCTAAATAAACTTAATACGGAAAGCGGCAAGATTCAGCTATATTCACCCAAACTTAAAGAGCTGGGTTATAGTCCCCTGCCCTTCTTTGATGAGACCTGGGTTCTGCACCCCCAAAACCTGGACGAATTTCATATGGTGACCAGTCGCCCTCCGGTGCATCGCCACGTCAAGACTCACAACATGAAGTGGTTAAATGAAATTATGCCGGAAGGTTACATTCAAATCAATTCTACCCGGGCAGCAGCCCTGGGGATTGCAGATGGCGATACTATCGAACTCAGCACTGATTTTGGTGTTGATCAGGGTAAAGCGAAATTAACCGAAGGTATTAGACCCGATACCATCTGTATATTACATGGTTTTGGGCAAAAATCGCCTTTCTTACAGTTGGTTAAAAATGACGGTATGAATGACGGCAACATTATGCCCGCCTGGCCCAAAGAAAAAAACATCGAAGTTAAAGATCCTACCGGAGCCTGTCTGGATTGCTATATGCTCGTTAAAGTAAGAAAGGTGGGATAGTAATGCCACATTTGGCTTTAAAGTCTGATATTTTATGGGCAGCAAAAGATTTGTTCCGTTTTCCGGATCGGGAAAACATGCCCGAAATGAAAGCTGATCTCCGCCAACTTATGGATTGGGCGCAGCAAGTGGACCCAGATGGTTCTGGCAAGGGAAATTTGATATTTCCAGCCGAAGAATTTGATATGGACCAGTTGCAGATAGATTTTACGGCCTTATTTGTCAATGCCTTTCCCGTCACCAAAGCGCACCCTTTTGCAGGCTGGTATGAAGGCGATGGCATAATCATGGGGCCCAGTGACCATAGAGTGCGGCAGTTTTATTCTCGCTATGGAGTGCAGTGTGATGAGTTGCAGGTGCCGGCTGATCATATTATGGTAGAGCTTGAATTTATGGCCACCATGGCAGAAAGATATGAAGATACGGGTGAAGCTTTTTACTATACCGCCATGCAGGAAATGGCGCATCAACATCTGGAACATTGGGTGTTTATATTTCTGAAAAACATGGCCGAGAATGCCCAGACCGATTTTTATACTAATTTAGCGGCAGTTCTGGTCGTTCTTCTTAAAGAATTAACGATTGAACTAAAGGAGGTGGCCTAAGGTGGCGGAACGTAAGAAACGATGGGGTAAAATTGTTGACTTAAATAAATGCGTGGGTTGTCACGCCTGCAGCGTTGCCTGCATCGCAGAAAACAAAGTTGCCAATGGCAAACATCGCACTAAAATTATTGAGCACGAAGAGGGAGTATTCCCGAGTGTTTATCGATACACCGAAAAGTGGTCTTGCAATCATTGTCAGAACGCGCCTTGTGTCGACGCCTGCCCGACCAAAGCTTCCCATTATACGGAGTGGGGTACGGTTGAAGTAAAACCTGAACTTTGCATTGGCTGCGGCTACTGCGTTTTAGCCTGCCCTTATCGGGTACGCATTATGAATGAAAGACACGACGGAGGACTGCCGGAAAAATGCACCTTATGCCTGCACCGCCTGGAACAGGGTTTAAAGCCAGCCTGTGAAACAACTTGTATCGCCGGTGCAATTATTACCGGAGATCTGAACGACCCCAACAGTGAGATTAATAAGTGGGTCTCCAAAGGCGCCATGGAGCGCAGACCTGATCTGGACACTCATCCTAACGTCTTTATTATTCCCTATAGGAGGTGAGCATGATGGAACATTATACCTGGAATTATTTAATTGCAATTTACCTGTTTACAGCGGGTCTGTCTTCCGGCGCAGCTATCATTGCCGCTATAACTGATATTATCAACCATACTGATGAACGCATCAAGCGAATCGCGGCTTATCTGGCTCCATTCCCGGTAATGCTGGGACTTATCTGTCTGGTAGCGGATCTGCATCGGCCCTTGAACTTCTTCAAGGTGTTGATTCATTATAATCCAACCTCGGTAATGTCGTGGGGGGCCTTCTTCCTACTGGTTTTCCCAATTATTGCCGGAGTTTATACTGCCATGGTTTACTTCAATTATAATGGCGCTTTACGCAAGATAACCGCCTGGTTTGAATTGGTATTAGGGCTTGCCATCGGCATATATGCAGGCTTGCTTCTAGCTGCTATTTATAATAACCCGGTCTGGAGTAACCCCTTAATTGTTTTCCTATTCTTTATATCAGCTTTATCCACCGGCGGTTGTATGGTAATCCTGGGCGGAAAACTGTGGGACCAATTTGAACAGGGCATAATCCGCCGGTTTATCCCTCAGGAGTTGCTGCCCGCACCGAAAAGCCTAAATTTCAGTCACGAAAACATTCGGCTGTTAATAAGTCTGGACGCGGTCATTATTATCGTCGAACTGATGATTATATCAACCCTAATCATCAGTTACGCGCTTCGACCTACTGGCGATATCGCCCTGGGTGCTTTCATCACCGGTGGTTATTACCTAACCTTTTGGTTGGGAGTCGTACTATTAGGCCTTGTAGCTCCTTTGATCCTGGCTCTATTGGAATTGCAAAATAAAGTTGATGAGTCGGTGGCTGCGATGATCTCTTGGATCGAACCAGCCCTGATACTATTCGGCGGCTTCGTACTCCGTTATGTAATTGTATATGGCGGCCAGCTGGTTTATCCGATTCTTACTGTTTATAAATGATCTCCTTCTTACCCCTTTTATGGTCTTGTTGATAAGTCCCTTGCTTGTCTTTTCTTGGCACCAACCTTGGACTTCCAACAAGACCTGCATTATTTTTAGGAGATGGGTGAAAGACTAATGCTAATAGATCGTAAAAGTCCTATACCCATATACGCTCAACTAAAGGAGCAAATAAAATATGCTATAGAGACCGGTCATTTCAAGGTAGGTGACCGGCTTCCTACTGTACGCCAGCAGGCCGTAGAATTAATGATAAATCTTAATACCGTCCGCAAGGTTTATGGCGAGCTTGAAGAAGAAGGATACATTTCCACCCGCCAGGGAAAAGGAACCTTTGTGACTGGAGTTCCGGAGCGAACGGGCAAAGATGAACAGCGCTTAATCATTATTGACGAGCTTCTGACCAATCTTCTCATTCAAGCCTATGCTTTAGGGTTTACCACCGGCGAAATATTGGATCTATTAGCGATGAAGGTTAATCATGATCAAAAAGGGAGGCCTGATGATGAGTAATGAGCTTAGTGAATCGAAAAAGCTTGCGGTGCATACGCCGCCAATCAACCGACAAAATAACCGCGGTAAAACTTTAGGACTGTGGATATTCTTATTGTTGGCGGGGGCAGGTTTCTATATCTCTGTTTGGCAAAATAACTTCTTCTATATCTTGCCAGGTTTGTTGCTGGGTCTTATGGTGGCTAATTCCATTAAAATTGCGCACGAATGGCAGCGCGCTATAGTGCTCCGGCTAGGACGCTTTTATAAACTGGCTGGTCCGGGCCCCTTCCTCTGTATCCCGATTATTGATCATGTCAGCGTTTGGATTGACCAGCGTATCCGCGCCAGTTATTTTGAAGCCGAGAAGACTCTTACCATGGACAATGTGCCGGTCAATGTGGATGCCATTATGTTTTGGGTCGTTTGGGACCCCCAGAAAGCGGCCTTGGAAGTTGAAGATTATTTTGAGGCGGTTAGCTGGGCCGCGCAAACCGCTTTACGCGATATAATTGGCAAAACTGAGCTTTCTGAAATGCTGGCTGGACGTGAACGTCTCGACGAGGAACTGCAGAAAATGATTGATGAACGTACTGAAGAATGGGGAATTACCGTCCGCTCGGTAGAGATTAGAGACGTAGTTATACCTCCCGATCTTCAAGATGTGATGTCCCGGGAGGCGCAGGCCGAAAGAGAAAGACGCTCCCGCAATATTTTAGGCCAGGCTGAAAAGGAAATTGCCGATAGCTTTGTGGAAGCCGCCCGCAAATATGAAGGATGCGAGATAGCTTTCCAGCTCAGGGCTATGAACCTACTCTATGAAAGTGTTAAAGAAACGGGCGGTATTGTCGTTGTCCCCTCAGGATTTAACGATTCAACCTTTGGCGCTATAACTGGCATGACTAATTATGGACATCTTCCTGGAAAAAACCAAAAGGAAACGCAAAAATAGCCTTGGGCAACCGGGACTCCAGATGATAGCTGGCGTATTCCTTATTTAATTCATCCAGGTCATACGGTGTCTCTTGAAGGACCTGCCTATTCATTTATAAGTACCTAAGCTGTAGACGATCGTCATGGGGCTTTAGCCGCAAAAAGCCTTATGTTTTTCGGCGGGGTCTGATAATCCCATAAAAAAACAATCAGCTAATTATCTTTTGGTAAACAACGATATCCAGAAGTTGTCCGAACTTTAGTCCGACTTCTTTGAGATGAGCGCATTTATTATAGCCGTTCTTGGCACATAATCTCATACTGGCCTCATTTTGCCCACATATAGTAGCCAGCAAAACATGAATACCATGCTGTTTGGCATAGTTTTCGATATAATTCATAGCCCTACTGCCGATGCCCTTTCGAACCAACTCCGTTTGTAAATAAACCGAAACCTCGGCAGTTGTATCATAAGCTTCTCTATTCTTATATTGGGTTATAAAAACATACCCGCATATTTGTTGGCTGTCCAATATTACAAATGTCTTATATTTTTCATTATCAAAAAAAACCATTTCTCTCATCTGACTCCGGTTTGGTACCTGAATATGAAAAGTCGCTGTGGAATTAAGTATATAATAACTATACATTTGTAATACTTCGTCTAGGTACTCTTCTTTCATTTCCTCAAAAACTATGTCTGGGTACATGATATCCTCCGAGTTAATTTAAATTAGGTTATGAAATAGCCCTCACGATATCTATTGGTTTTCCATATTGCCATAAATATAATATTACCTGATTCTTTGACCTAAGGAATCAGACCGTATTTCCTTTGCCTAATCGGCAATCTTTTTCAGCAGCCAGGCCATATTCTCCCCTAACACCTGCATGGTCTGCATACCTTCCGTATCAGCTTCTACATCTCCCTTGTCCCGACCGTAACCTATATTCCAATAACTTGACCCGGGTATGAACATTTGACTATACAAAAACAGATGATTGATGGAATCCAGAGTATGAATTGCTCCCGCCCTGCGTACGGCAGACACCGCTGCCCCTACTTTGTGTTTCAATAACTGACCGTTAGCCTTGGCTACATAACCTGCCCGATCAATTAAGGCCTTCATTTCCGGCGTCAAATCAGCAAAATAGGTAGGTGATCCCAGGATAATCCCATCTGCTTCCAACATCTTTTCAAAACACTGGTTAAACGAATCATTGTTTACCGAACAACGCTTATCCAGGTTCTCCCGACATTTTAAGCAAGCCGTACACCCTCTAATCTGCTTACCCGCCAGTTGAATTAATTCGGTTTCTATGCCTTCCTTTTCCAGTTCCGCAAAAACCCGCCGAATAAGAATGGCAGTATTGCCATCCTTTCTAGCACTGCCATTAATACCCAGCACTTTCATTAGTAATCTCCTCCTTATTATTACCCTGCAATTCAACAACATCAGCGCTTTGATTCAATACCATATTTACGTAGTTTTTCATACAGAGCTGATCTGCTCATATTTAATATTTTGGCTGCCATACTTCTATTGCCTTTAGTCTTTCTTAATGCCTCCAGTATAATGTCCTTATTAACTTCATTAAAGGCTAACGGATAATTAAATTTGTCGTCAGCATTTTCTTCCACCATGGCCACATGAATTGGCAGGTGCTCAATATCAATTTCTCCCTCCCAAACATAATTGGCGGCCCTTTCGATAGCATTTTCCAATTCCCGAATGTTCCC
>CAZYJA010000003.1:0-27398 GCA_964647245.1 uncultured Syntrophomonas sp.
CGCCCTGGCCATATAGCCACTATCCTCCAGCAACGATATTACCAGGAAGAGTAAGAAAATAGGCGGGATGAAAACCAGTACCGCACCGACTCCCCCGATAATAGCATCTACCAGCAACGACGATAACATTTTATTGGTAAGGTTAGCTGTGGCAATCCCGCCCAGCCAGTTAATGAAGTTGTCAATATAACCGCTGAGCGGTGCTCCGAGGGTAAAGGTAATTTGAAACATAGCCCACATAATTAAGAGGAAAACCGGGATAGCCAGTTTACGGTTTAGTATCACCCGATCGATCTTATCAGTAATGGAAGAGGTCTTGTTATCAGAGTCCTCTCTGAGTACTACCCCCTTGATCAAACCGGCGATATAGCGGTAACGCTGCTCCACCATAAGTGAATCCAGGTCGTCGCCATATATAGCCTCCAAATGCTGAATGCTGTTATCAGCCATTAGGAGCAACTGGTTGTTAGCACCATTCTTTTGCAACTCTAGCCTCAGGTGGGAATCACCCTCGATAAGCTTTACTGCCAGGTAGCGCGGAGCATAATGAGTCAATAATCTGCAACATTGCGCTAAATATTTCTCTAAAATAGCTAGTTCCGCCTCTACTTGTGGCCCATAGTCGATATGTAGAGGTTGAAACCGGGGAGAACTGGCCCGGGCTAGAGCGGCATCAACAAGTTCGCGCATACCCTCATTTCGGCTGGCCACCGTAGCTATTACTGGTATACCCATACGTTCTGCTAGTCTTGGCACATCAATACTTATTTTATTATTCTCAGCTTCATCCAACATATTTAGGGCTAACACCACCTGGCTGCCCGCTTCGAGTAATTGTACAGTCAGGTAAAGATTTCTTTCGATGTTGCTGGCATCTATTACATCAATAATAACGTCGGGATATCCGCCTATAATATAATCCCGGGCTACCAGCTCGTCTTCACTGTAAGCTCCCAAACTATAGGTTCCGGGTAAATCAACCACCCGGGTTGGGGCTGGGCCCAAAAGTAACGTTCCTTCTTTTTTCTCCACGGTTACTCCCGGCCAGTTGCCAACCTGTTGCCTGGTGCCGGTTAAATTGTTGAAAATCGACGTCTTACCACAGTTGGGATTCCCTGCCAGGGCAATGACCAACTCTTGATTAGATGGGTTATTTTTTAAGCTGGGATTATTCATTTTATAAAACCTCCTTGCGGTCACCCAGGGTTATGATAAATTTATTTTGATACCACTCTGGCGCAGGTACCCTCAACCAGGACCAAATCGGCTTCCTTCTTTCTAAGACTTAAATGATAGCCTTTTACCAAGAGGTTCATAGGGTCTCCAAAAGGTGCGATCCCTTTAACTTCTACCTCGGAGCCGGTCGTTAATCCCATCTCCAGAATGCGCTTTTTTACATGCCCCTTAGCATCTATGCGGGTAACTTTTCCTTTAATTCCAACTGGTAAATCGCTTAGTTTATTAATGGTTGAATGTAGCATTGTATAATCCTCCTCGCTGGTTTGATATAGGTAATAGATTATTACAAAAAATAATGTTATCGTTCCTTTAAGATAATGATAATCATTATCAACTAGCTCGTATTAAGTATAAGCTAGCTTAATCAGTTTTGACAAGCATGTTTTGGTCAGACCAGCAAATATTTTTACATCGGACCGAAGGTTGGCCAGTAATATTCACAAAATCCTCACATTTAATCGCTATGATTAAACAAATGTTAATTGTATTGTCACTTAACGAGCCAAATAATATGTTTGATAGGTTCGGAAGTATTAACTGAATATCGCAGGTGATGGTTTACTACTTCTGCTTGTTGGTATAATAAGCTAGGGTTGTTAATCTTTGAAATCCACAGATTATTGCTATTAATCGCCAGGTGGCGAGAAAGGAAGAGGATTATGAACAAAGAATCCATTAAGATATCAGGGATGAGCTGTGCCGCCTGTGCAGCCAGGATCGAGAAAGGGTTAAAGCAGATAGATGGAGTCCAGTCTGCTAACGTAAACCTCGCGATGGAAAGAGCTACCGTAGAGTTTGATGATAAATTGGTGCAGCCTCAGCAGTTTGAACAATTAATAAGAAAACTGGGTTATGAACCTATAGCCGAAAAAACTGCCGATTCTGGAGAGGCTGAGCTAAAGGTGTCGGGTATGACCTGTGCGGCTTGTTCCGCCCGAATAGAGAAGAAATTGGCCAGCCTGGATGGAGTAAACCGGGTCAATGTAAATCTTAGTACCGAAAGGGCCAGTATTGCCTTCGAACCTGACCGAATTAAGGTCGATGATATGGTCAGCGTTATTGAGGCTTTGGGCTATAGCGCTGAGAAGATCGAGAATATCAACCGGGACCAGGAGCAAGAACTGAAGGAGAAGGAGATCAGGGATCTGCGCATCTCCCTCTATATTTCAGCTCTTTTGAGTTTGCCGCTGGTAGCGGCGATGATACTCAGCCTGTTGAAAATTGATATCCCCGCTCTTGCTTTCGTGCACAATGAGTTCTTTCAACTTATTGTCGCCACCCCGGTACAGTTTGTTATTGGGGCTCGTTTTTATAAACATGCCTATTACGCGCTGAGATCCGGAAGTCCCAACATGGACGTATTGATCGTAATGGGAACGTCGGCAGCCTACTTTTTCAGCCTTTACAATATATTATACGAGTCGGTGGAACCCGGAATGATGAAGGATCTGTACTTTGAAGCAGCAGCGATAATTATAACCCTGATTCTCCTCGGCAAGTACCTGGAGGCAGTTGCCAAAGGCAAAACTTCAGAAGCTATAAAAAAACTGGCCGAACTCCAGGCCAAGACCGCTCGGGTGATCAGGCAGGGCGTAGAAGAGGATATTCCCATTGAAGCAGTTCAGCTGGGCGATATCGTGGTAGTAAGGCCTGGTGAAAAGGTGCCGGTGGATGGAAAAATAATCGAGGGTAATTCCTCTCTGGATGAATCCATGCTTACCGGGGAGAGTCTGCCTACCGATAAAAGGGCCGGCGACCTGGTATTCGGGGCTACCATCAATAGATTCGGAGTATTTAAATTTGAAGCTACCCGCGTGGGTAAGGACACCGCGCTGGCGCAGATAATCAAAATGGTAGAGGATGCCCAGGGTTCCAAAGCGCCCATCCAAAAGATCGCTGATCAAGTTGCCGGGGTGTTTGTGCCGATAGTCTTAGCTATTGCGGTGGTTACTTTCCTGGTGTGGTATTTGGGTGGTGCTGGCATCAATAAATCTCTGATTAGTGCCGTAGCCGTATTGGTTATTGCCTGCCCCTGTGCTCTGGGGCTGGCCACTCCAACGGCGATTATGGTTGGTACCGGTAAAGGGGCCGAAAATGGCATCCTGATTAAAGGCGGCGAGCACCTGGAGATGGCCTATAAACTCAATGCGGTGGTTTTGGACAAGACGGGTACCATCACCAAGGGCCAGCCGGAGGTCACCGACGTGGTAACTCTGGGACAATTAGACTCTAATGGTATTCTGCGCTTAGCAGCCCGAGCCGAGAAAAGCTCGGAACACCCGCTGGGGGTAGCCATATACGAGAAGGGCAAACAAGAATACGGAGCTTTGAGTGACCCGGATAGTTTTGAAGCCATTCCGGGGATGGGAATCAAGGCAGTCATAGATGAGCAAGAGGTTTACGTGGGGACCCGCAAATTGATGCAGGCGAGGGGTATCGTAACTGATGCCATCGAGTCAGCCATTGCAGACCTGGAAGATCAGGGCAAAACAGCCATGTTGATGGCTGTGAATGGTAAACTGGAATCCATTTTGGCAGTGGCCGATACCCTAAAAGAAGGTTCCCAGGAAGCAATTGCTGATCTCTTGCAAATGGGGATTGAGGTGTACATGATAACCGGTGACAACCAGCGGACTGCTAATGCTATTGCCAGACAAGTGGGGATAGAAAATGTATTGGCGGAAGTCCTGCCCGAAAACAAGGCCCAGGAAGTTGAAAAGCTTAAAGCCATGGGAAAAACGGTAGCAATGGTAGGCGACGGTATTAACGATGCACCCGCCCTGGCTACGGCAGATATCGGAATGGCCATGGGGACAGGTACTGATGTGGCCATGGAAGCAGCGGACATAACCCTGATGAGGGGTGATTTACGAACCATACCGGCATCTATTAGGCTATCTCGCCAAACCATGCGAAAGATCAAGCAGAACCTGTTTTGGGCTTTCATTTATAATATTATCGGCATTCCCTTTGCAGCCTTGGGTATGTTAAACCCAGTTATTGCGGGTGGAGCTATGGCCTTTAGTTCAGTATCGGTCGTAACCAATTCATTAAGTCTCAGGAGTTTTGACCCTAATAAAACATCAATTTCAACCCGCCCAGCAGATGGGTGGAAGCTTCCCCATAAGGATTAATTAATCAAACCCTTAAGCAAGCCCAAGAAGATAGGTCTCTTGCGCTTGCTTTTGCGGCAGAATAATAAGATCAGGTGGAAGGTTCACTTGATTTACCGGGATCAGTAATTGCGGATGAGTCGGTGAGGGATAATTATGAAAACAAGTATAAAAAGAATACTAGTTGTTGATGATGAGCCCAAAATCCTGGAGGTAATTGGATCTTATTTAGAGAAAAATGGGTATGAAGTTTTTTTGTCTGCCAATGGACAAGAAGCTCTGGATTTATTTGCACAGATCCACCCTGCGCTGATTATATTGGACCTGATGCTGCCAGACATGAGCGGCGAAGAAATTTGCCGCCGCCTGCGCAAGAAGTCGCGGGTACCAATTATCATGCTTACTGCGAAAATAGAAGAACAGGATATTATCACCGGCCTGGATATTGGAGCAGATGATTATGTCACCAAACCCTTCAGCCCCCGCCAGTTAATTGCTCGGGTTGCGGCTTTATTCAGGAGGACTGAGGACGATGCACCTCCGCTGACTAACTTAATGTCCTTTTTCAATGACGAGCTGGTTATTGATTATCAAAATTACGAAGTTAAAAAGGATGGTGCCCCTGTATACTTGACTCCCAATGAATTCAAAATGCTTACGACCCTATTAAAATATCCCAATAAGGTCTTTACGCGCGAAGAACTAATTCGCCTGGTAATCGGCGAAGACTTTGAAGGCTACGACCGTATCATCGACACCCATATAAAAAATTTGCGGCAGAAGATTGAGAACGATTCTAGAAATCCTCGCTATATTCTTACAGTGCACGGCGTTGGCTATAAGTTTGGTGGTGAGTAAGGTGAAGTATAAACTGAGAACCAGGTTATCTCTGTCATATGTTTTCGTGGCGCTCTTCTTAGTGGCTCTTATTAGTTTACTCAGTAATGTTTTTCTGGAAAAACAATTTCAAGCCTATATGATAAAGCAGCAGGGAGTAAAAAACACTGAAATTGTCAACCTAATCAGTCAACAATATAATGATACCGAGAAAAGCTGGAGAAATCCGGTAGTCGAAAATATAGGGGTTAATGCCCTGGAGCAAGGCATGGTGGTAAAGGTTACCGATCAGGGCGGGAATACAGTGTGGGACGCCACGGTCCATAACAATGGGCTTTGTATCCAGATGATCGACCATATGTCCCAAACCATGGCCAGCCGCTATCCCAATTTCCGGGGTGGTTACGTAGTGAGCCAATATCCGCTAATACATGGTACTGAACAGATAGGCAATGTGGATATAGGTTACTATGGACCCTTTTTTCTAACCGACAATGACCTGGCATTTATTAATACACTAAATAAAATGTTGGGTTCGGTGGCTATCTTTTCATTGCTCCTGGCTCTGATAGTAGGGGCCTATACTGCCAGGCGGTTGAGTGCTCCTATTTCTCAAGTAGTGGAGGCAGCCCGGGAAATAGGTCATGGGCATTATGGCAGCCAAATTAATGACACCTCGAACACCATCGAAATAGATGAGCTTACCTCAACGATTAACGACCTGGCGAAGGGTCTTGATAAGCAGGAAAAGCTGAGGAGGCGCCTCACCGCTGATGTAGCCCATGAGCTCAGAACTCCGCTGGCTACCCTGCAAAGTCATATGGAGGCTATGATTGACGGGATCTGGGAGCCGGATAAGCCCAGGTTAAGGAGCTGCCATGAAGAAGTCATGAGAATAAATAGAATGGTAGGGGATTTGGAAAAGCTGACCAGATATGAGAGTGAGAACTTGACGCTCAACAAAACTAATTTTGATTTATTTGAACTGGTTAAGCTTATCACCAAGAACTTCGAATCTGAATTCATGAGCAAAAGCGTTACCCTGGATATGGAAGGCGAAGCCAGCCCAATATTCGCAGATAAGGATAAGATAAGTCAGGTGGTGGTCAACCTGCTCTCCAACGCACTGAAATACAGTCCGGCGGGAGAGACGGTGCAAATAATAGTTACACCTGACCAAGACTGGACGGCTTTAAAGATCATAGATACTGGAATTGGCATATCATCGGAAGATTTGCCCAATATATTTGAACGCTTTTATAGGGCAGATAAATCTCGTAATCGCGATAGTGGTGGTTCAGGTATCGGATTGACTATTGTAAAAGCGATTGTTGATGCTCATGGGGGTACAATTAGGGCAAGCAGTGTTCTGAACCAAGCGACAGAGTTTTATGTATCACTGCCCCGTAGATAAAAGAACCGTTCCTGCTTGCCGCATGAGCGTCCGGTGGGTACCCTGTGTCACCCTAGAGAGGGAAGAAAATATCGGCAGCGAAGTTGCGTGCAGGCAAAAGAGCACCTTGCATCGGCCTATTCATGGGGCCGAATAGCTCTTCTCTTTTTATATATGTAGCGCCCCAGTAAGCCCAAAACCGCTAGTATGACCAGCCATGGTATAAATGCAAAAATCATTACCACGGTGTTACTGGCGAAATTGATGACCCCGTTAAGGCTGCTAATTAATGCCTGCCATGCTTTCCCCCAAGTTCCTTGCGGTGCTTTTACAGTACCAGGAATACCCTGCTTAAGCGTTACGTTGATCAGGCTGTATTCGGTGGCATTGGTTAGATACTACATGCGTCCGCTTAGGACTTCGATCTCACTGCGGGTTTTACTGAGTTCGTTTTCCACGCTGATGATCTCGGTAATACTGTTGGCTCTGTCCATTAAGCCCAGCAGTCGCTCTTCTTTGGCTTTTAGTACCTTTAAACGGGCCTGAGAATCGTAATATTCTTCGGTCACATCCTCAACGGCAATCACTTTATCGGTTACTTCACCATAAGCAGAGACAGATGTAATGACGGGCAACAGATTAGCTTGCGGGACTTTAATCTCCAGTTGTGCCATTACGTTATCTTTGACCCGGTAAATATGACTGTTGACAGTATAACCGCCGTTTTGACTGCATAAATTGATAATCTCATCCGCCACAGTGGTCACATCTTGCACTCTCATTTGCAGATCGGCTTTCTGCGCAATCTTGCGATCCAGCTTGCCTGCGTTCCCTGGTGTGCCGGCTTCCTCGTTTTGGGCCGGGGAAGCCGAATCAGATGCCCCCCGCCCTGACTGCTGTATATCGCTGGCTGTCTTGGAACTACCACAGCCTCCTATAAATATTGAAAAGATGAGAACTAAAGTTAGCAGAACTGCGGAAATATAAATGTTTTTGTTAAAAGTTGCCAGAGATTTTATGCTCTTCATTTTTATATCCGTTCCTTTCGCTTCGCTCAAGGCCCCAAACGCATTTATCATGATACCAGCCTGGAGCCACTTCTTGTTAACTAATACGTATGCTTTTGGCAATACTTGCATGCAAGACACAAGGGGGCGGATTTACAGCAGACAATATGCAAAAACCGTTGATGTCCTTAATCTGATAGTTACCCTACCACTTTCAGTCTATATGATGGCTTGACGATTGACTGCCAGAAAATGCTGGGTTCATCATCCCTGCGGTAAAACGAGGGCAGCACATGACATGGCCACCCTCGTGTTTTGCGTGGTTTGGTTCGTGTTGAAATCAGATTGGATTTGTTGCCTCTATTTCCAAATCGTTCCCAGAGGAATGATTTTCATAAGGCATTGCTCATCTCCCACCTTGATACTTTTCAATAATTCCACATTGACCTCGCAACCAAACGCTTTCTCGAAAAGAACTTTACTGTACCCGGTAGTACATTGGCACCATGCATACGTATCCAATTTGTCCACATCGGCCAGCATCGGGCAGGGGCAAAAAGAGAACTGCAGATAGAGTTCCCCATCGTTGCTAAACATGCCGGCTGCGTTGGCCTTTTCCAGGCTCCCGAATTCGTCCATGCTGGATGATACTGCAACCAGCTCTTTCACTAGGGCCAGTTTTTCATCCATGCCGTATCCGCATTGACAACTCATTCTGATCTGCTTAACGGCAAAGTGATCAAAGCAGTTTTCCAATCTGGTCATGGTGGATTTTACCCAAGTCGCATCGTCCTCTTCGTGTCCTCCATAGATGATTGTGGTTGGAGTTTCATCGTTGCTTGCTAATTTTATCGCCCTAAACAGTACCTGTTCTTGGATTTTTCTAATCTCTAACATCATAAAACCTCATTTCTTCAGTTTTTAAAGAAAAAATTCATAAATAAAGCACACCAAGATAGTGTGCTGTTTACAAGACATTTTTGCACAGCTCACCAACTACCAACCGTTATTCAAATGCATAACAAATTGAGGCTACATTATAGCCTTAGCCGAATTATTTGGTTGCATTTGCAAACTAGCGATAGATTGGATCAAGCACGCGCTCAAAGTCCTTTCGGTATTAAGATGTGTATTTATGGTACCATATCAAGCCATTTTATTGAAGCACTTTTTTGCCATATAGCCCATCAGAATGGCCTTGTCCGGCTTCGGGCAAGGGGCAAGCGGGAACGGTTCTTGCCCGAAGCAAGCCTCATTACCGTATACCTTAGAAAAAGAGAAGTTTCAACCTACCATATAATCCAACAGGGAATGAGAGAAAGAATCTATTTCTTCGCGATGAGGATAAATTGAGGTTTTTACATACAATGGCCAAGACCAAGGGAATATAACTTCCTGGTCTATGGTTATTGTTTGCTGGATAGCCATGTTCATTGGTGGTGCAACTTAAGTCTTCCGGGATAAACACCGTTATCCCAATAGCGGAGTTATTTGCCGAATACTATCATATGCTTTGGAGAAAGTTATGATTATGTATTTAATGTGGAGGTTAAGCTATGCCATTTGTACCGCGCCGGGTTGTTTTTGAGGAAGCGGCTTTGAATTATGATATTGCTAAGAATATGTGGACCCAGTTTAGTTCCAACCCGAAAATTGAAGTGGAAGTTATGAAAGATAAGCAAAGAATAAAAGGAATTAAGGGTTCTAGCATAGCCGAAACCCACAAAGAGGCCAAAAGAACTCTGGTGGTGGGGATAAGAAAAACTCTTAAGTTTCAAAGCTGCAAACCTTCCGCTCACTATCAACTGCCCTTGGTTACAGGCTGTACGGGAAGATGTGAATACTGTTATCTTAATACCCAATTCGGCAATAATCCCTACATTAGAGTCTATGTTAATGTTGACGAAATATTGCAGCAGGCGGCAGACTATATGGCGCATAGACAACCGGAGGTTACCGTTTTTGAGGGGGCTGCCGTATCGGATCCGGTGCCGGTAGAACCCTATACCGGATCCCTGGCCCGGGCTATCCGGTTTTTTGCCAGTCATGAGTATGGCAAATTCAGATTCGTAACCAAATTTACCGAGGTTGATACCCTGCTTAACCTCGAGCATCGGCAAAAAACCACCGTTCGTTTCAGTATAAATGCCGAACATGTTATCCGCACCCATGAACATGCTACCCCGAGCTTAAAGCAAAGAATACAGGCGGCCAACAAGGTTGCTCAGGCTGAGTACCCATTGGGGTTTATAATTGGCCCCGTAATCATATTTGCGGGGTGGGAGCAAGAGTATAGCCGCATGTTGGAAGAGTTGCAGCAAGTTTTGCAAAAGAGGCAGGTAGAATTTGAAGTAATATCGCACCGCTTTACTAGCCGGGCCAAGAATACCATCAATAGAATATATCCCGATAGTACCTTACCTATGGATGAGGGGGACCGCAAATATAAATATGGCCAATTCGGTTATGGCAAATATGTATATCCAGCGGATGAGATGCAATCCATTAACTCTTTCTTTACCCAGAAAACCCGCACTATGTTTCCTGAATCAAGTACAAAGTACATTATTTAAAGGGTATTATGTTCAGTAAGTTTTTTGACCTTTAACCGAGTACCATTCCCAGATTATCATTTACATTCTGAACTGCATAGTTTTCTGCCTGATGCCGTTGCTGCCTCATCTATCTGTTCATTGGATTGAAGCCGAACTTCAGCTTGTTTAAGTTTGCGCATTTCGAAATACATTAAAGATGCGGTCAGCATAACTGCGAGCATATCAGCAATAGGAGCCGCCCTCCATACCCCTTCGACCCCCCAGTAACGCGGTAAAATCAGCAGAAGAGGGATAAAGAAGAGCACCTGGCGCGACAGACTAAGCACGGCCGCCTGGCGTGCCTTACCTACCGCCTGGAAATAGGTGGAACTTACTATTTGAAAACCCACGATCGGTATTAGTGCCATATAGATCAGCATAGCATGGGTAGTCAATGCGGTAAGGGCAATATCACCCGAGCTGAACAACCCTACCAATTGGGTAGACCAAATATGCAAGGCCAAATATCCCACCAGGGCGATAGCAGATCCGGCCCAGACCGCCAATTTCCATGTCGCTGCAACTCGTTTATACAGCTTAGCTCCATAATTGAAGCCAATAATCGGCTGCGCTCCCTGCGCTAATCCAAATACGGGCATGAACAATAAAGTAGCAATACTCATTATAATACCAATAGCCGATAGAGCCATGTCGCCTCCATGAGCCATCAAGGTTTTATTAAGGATAACCTGTTGAATACTGGAGGCAATTTGCATAGCAAAAGGCGCAAACCCAATAGCCATGATACCTGATAAAATGGGCCAACTAGGCCGCAAATTACGAGCCCGAAGCTTAACCAGGCTTCTACCGGTGAAGAAATATCCTAAAACCCAAATGGCCGAAATAGCTTGGGCCAATATGGTTGCAAAGGCCGAACCCTTCATGCCCCAACCAAAAACAAAGATAAAAACATAGTTTAGAACTATATTAACCACTGCACCCAGAATCTGTGTATACATAGCTACTTTCGGGTTACCTTCGGCTCTAATGAAATTATTCATACCCATGCTGATCGAACCAAACACCGATCCCAGCATGATTATTTGCGTAAAATCTCGGGCAAAGGGGAGAACTTCCGGGCTGGCTCCAAAAGCAATTATTATCGGTTCGGTAAAAATAAAGAATATAGCAGCGAAAAAAGCTGGCAAGAGAATTAACATACCCATTGCATTTCCAGCAATTTGGTCAGCTTCCTCTTTCTTTTGTTCTCCTAAACGAATCGATATCAAGGCTGTAGCTCCAACTCCGATTAAGATGGAAACAGCCATCAAGACAATCATTATAGGAAAGGCTACGGTAGTTGCAGCTATAGCCACCGAGCCGATCCCTCTGCCTACAAATATCCGGTCAATAACGTTATAAAGCGAATTAACCAGCATTCCGACAATAGCTGGCAACGAAAAATTCCAGAGCAGACTACCTATACTCTTATCACGCATTTCTTCAGTACGATTCATAACAATACTCCTCTAATATAAAACCAATTATTTCTACAACTTAGCGGTAAACTCAACTACATAACGCAAACTATTAACAAATGTGGCCAATTCCTGGGGGTCTACATTGCGGAACATATCAGCCAGGGCACTGGAGTATACTTCCATCGCCCTTTCCATATGTTTCAAACCCACCTCACTTAATGACAGCAATACTCTTCTTCGGTCTTGTAAATCTACCCTACGGGTGATTAAGCCCATGGCTTCTAACTGGTCTACCAAGGTAGTAAGACTGCCTTTTTCAATATCCAGCATCTTGCCTATCTCAGTCGCGGTTAAACTATCACTCTGATAGAGCAGGTTCATGGCCTTTATCTGGTTCTTCGTAACCTGTGGCAACATATTGCTGCTTTTGCGCAATTTAGCTGAAAACTTTTGGTGAAAAACCCCCATAAAGTTCATCAGCAGAATATGTATTTCTTTGGCATCTTCACGATCCATAACAAGCCCCTCGCAATATTATAGTTATATTTCTTACTATTAGAAATCTAACCTATTCTATATCAACGAAACCTGATGATCAAATACTTTTTCTGGCAAGTGGGGACGGTTCTTCTTCTGGGCAATCAAAAATTTCGCGCAGATTACGCCTGTTTTCCTGCGCAAAACTTCCGATTGAACCCTTTAAGAACCGTCCCTACTTGCTCACTCTTATTTGCAAGCTTTCATATTATATAAATAATAAGGAGTAAATAGAAAAGGATGGATGCCTTTTGCTTAGAATTAGTACCGATTTAACGGCTGATACGGTGCGTATCTCTGCGCCAAACACATCTCGATTGGCCGCCAGTATTTCTAATTTGGTATGGCCTGATAATCAGGTTTTTTGGCGGCCTGGAGCTGTGGTCCTCTTGCCTCTGAACCGGTGGAGGGATGCCGTGGCAGGGGTACCTTTAATACACTTTCCCAACAATGCGGCCCTGTTAGCGACTAATACTAACACCTTGCCTGCAGCAACCCGAATTGAAACCCTGCGGCTTAAGCCTCCCGGGGAAGGAGTACATGGTGAAAAATTACCCGCGCAAGTGTTCCTGGTGGGGGCTATTGGCACCGCGGTAAGGAGTGCGGTTCGTAGATTAGGCTTTACCACCACCCGAATTCGGGGAGCCAATAGTCTGGAAACCGCTGCCGAGGTAGCTCGAGAAATGGCCCGGATGATGCCTAATCCCCCTACCATACTTGTTCCTTATAGTAGTCCTATCGACAGCCAACCGGTTGTGGCCCTAGCGGCCCATAGCGGCGCCCCAATAATGTTTGTTAACCGGGCAGTCATTCCCAATGCCACCCGGGATGCCTTACAAGCTATCAAGCCCAAGGCGGTCTATATCCTGGGCCGCGACTCCCAATTGTCTACCGTGCTTAGAACTCAAGTTGAATCTTTATTGCCCGGGACCAGGGTTATGCGGGTCGGAGGGGGCACCATAACCGATTTTTCAGTTAACTTGGCACGCTTCATAGATCCGGTCAATAATTTTGGATGGGGGCGAACCCAAGAAAAGGGAGACATATTCAGCTTTGTGGCTACTGGCAATATATATCAGAGTATATTTACTGCTACTCTCGCTCATTTAGCTACCCATGCGCCTGAGTTGATAATTCCGTCCGGCAGGTCTATACCCAATGTAATAAGGGGGTACTTAATCAGCATCAACCCACCCCTGGGTCATCCGCCTCAACCACCTTTTATGCGGGGATGGATCATCGGGGACCGTAATGATATTTCCGCCCAGCAACAAATTGAGCTGGAAGGCTTACTAATCAAGGAACAAGCAGACTGGCCGCCACCAGGCTAACAGATTGTTAGAACAATAAGGCAGCGATTGCTTGCTACGGGCCATCAAAAAAGCCGTTAGCTTTGTAATTCGGCAGACCCGTTCAATTGACGTATTCATGTACGCCTCATTCACGGGTATGCCGATTGCCTTCTATAAGCCTTTTCTGCTCTGGCAGGGTGACAGATTTGCCTGAATTCCAGAAATTATGCTTTATCAGATTAATCTAAAAAATAAATTTGAAATAATATTTGCTACCCAGTATTAATTTCAAAAATTATGGTATAAATAATTTTGTGATTGTATTGACATGGTTACTGAAAATCACTAATATAATACTATCTTGATAGGACTACTTGGTAATGAGGGGGCATTGTTAATGCAAATATCTACCCGAGGAAGATATGGATTAAGGGCCATGGTTGATCTCGCTATATATTCAGTCAATGAACATGTAGCCCTGAATAGCATAGCTGAAAGACAGAATATATCTGAAAGTTATCTTGAGCAACTCATCTCGGCTCTTCGCAAGGGGGGACTGGTGAAAAGCATAAAAGGTGCCCAAGGAGGCTATATTCTGGCAGAGCACCCTTCCAAAGTAACAGTGGGGGCTATACTTAGAATTATGGAAGGAAAACTATTTACAGTAGATGATTCTTCTGAAAATGAAGTGGATAATAGTTCAATAGAATACTGTCTGTCGGTTAATGTGTGGGAAAGGATAAATGAGAGTATCTGTAGTATAGTCGATTCTATAACCCTGGAAGAATTAGTCGGGCATTATCACGCAATGAATGGCAGCATGGCGCGAATGTTTTATATTTAAATTTTTTTGAAATTAAATACCACCATAACAATAGGAATAATAACATATAAAAAGGAGCGGTTAGAATGAGTAGAAGAATATTGAAGTTTGATACCTTGCAGGTACATGCAGGCCAGCAGCCGGATCCTACTACGGGTTCCCGGGCGGTGCCTATTTATCAAACCACATCGTATGTTTTCAAGAACGCACAGCATGCAGCTGACTTATTTGCTTTAAAGGAAACAGGTAACATTTATACTCGGATTATGAATCCGACTACTGACGTTTTTGAACAAAGGGTAGCCGCACTTGAGGGAGGAGTAGGAGGTTTGGCCACAGCTTCCGGTTCGGCAGCCATTACTTATGCAATTCTAAATATTGCTTCGGCTGGAGATGAGATTGTTTCTGCCAGCACTTTATACGGTGGAACCTATACCTTATTCTCGGCTACTTTTCCTAACTTTGGTATTAAGGTTCATTTTGTAGACCCCGATGATCCTGAGAATTTTCGTAAAGCCATTACCGCTAAAACCAAAGCGGTATACCTTGAAACCATAGGAAACCCTGGCATTAATCTGGTGGATATTGAAGCAGTCGCCAAAATTGCCCACGATAACGGAGTGCCACTTATTATTGATAATACCTTCGGCACGCCTTACCTGATAAGACCGATCGAGTTTGGGGCCGACATAGTAGTTCACTCAGCCACCAAGTTTATTGGTGGACATGGTTCATCCATCGGTGGAGTCATCGTTGATTCGGGTAAATTTGATTGGGCAGGCAGCGGCAGGTTCCCTAGTTTAACCGAGCCCGATCCCAGTTATCATGGAATTAGGTATGTAGCTGATGTTGGAGCTGCTGCTTATATATTAAAAGCCCGGGTAGGACTTCTCAGAAATACTGGTGCAGCCCTAAGTCCGTTTAATAGCTTTCTCTTAATCCAGGGTCTGGAAACTTTATCTTTGAGAGTGGAAAGACATGTCGCCAATGCCAAAATTATAGCCCAGCATTTAAAGGATCAACCTCAAGTATCTTGGGTAAATTATCCTAGCCTGGAGGGTGATAAATATTATGATTTAGCCCAAAAATATTTGCCCAAAGGTTCGGGTTCAATATTTACTTTTGGCATAAAGGGTGGGGTTGAGGCAGGTAAGAAATTCATTGACAGCCTGGAAATATTCTCGCTGCTCGCGAATGTAGCAGATGTGAAGTCGTTGGTTATCCACCCCGCAAGTACTACCCATTCGCAGTTATCTGAGGATGAGCTGATTGCAGCAGGAGTTAAACCTGAACAGATCCGGCTGTCCATTGGAATAGAGGATGTTGAGGATTTAATATTTGATCTTGACCAGGCTTTAGAGAAAGCCGCTCAAGGATAATGAGTTTACTAAAGCAGAAGTTCAATGCTCTGTCGGTCGATGGGCAGGCTTGCAGTAGCCTTTTTAGGTGGAGTAGACAGTACATTTCTGTTGAAGGTGGCACACGACATTATAGATATAGTCGATGAGGAATTTAGAAAGATTGGATTTGCCTCTACTGCTTGGATTCAAAGTGATATAGAACTGGCAGTATGAATGTAAATTTAAACAACGAAAAGGAGCGGAAATGGTATGAGTAAGATTGCAAGAAACTTAACGGATTTGATTGGCAACACACCCCTTCTGGAGCTATCTAATTACAATAATGCCAACAATTTAGAAGCAAAGCTTATTGCCAAACTGGAGTACTTTAACCCGGCCGGCAGTGTTAAAGACCGGATCGGTTATGCAATGATTCAGGATGCCGAGGATAAAGGCTTATTGAACAAGGAATCGGTTATTATTGAGCCTACTAGCGGAAATACCGGTATAGCGCTGGCCTTTGTGTCTGCAGCCCGGGGATATCGATTGATATTGACCATGCCTGATACCATGACTATTGAAAGAAGGAGCCTGCTTAAGGCTCTGGGTGCAGAACTGGTTTTGACCCCTGGTGTTGATGGAATGACGGGAGCTATAAGGAAAGCAGAAGAGCTAGCTGCCCAAACCCCTAATTCATTTGTGCCTCAGCAATTTGAGAACCCGGCCAATCCAGCTATCCACCGGAAAACAACTGGCGAAGAGATTTGGAGAGATACAGAAGGGGCTGTAGATATATTTATTGCCGGGGTGGGTACTGGTGGAACTGTTACTGGTGTGGGGGAACTGCTGAAAGAAAGAAAATCAGGTGTTCAAATTATCGCAGTAGAGCCTTTTGATTCACCGGTTTTATCGGGAGGATCGCCCGGGCCTCATAAGATTCAGGGCATAGGAGCAGGTTTTGTACCCGCTGTCTTTAAACCCAATTTAGTTGATGAAATATTTAGGGTCAAAAATGAGGAAGCTTTCAGCGCAGCTCGGAGCTTGTCTAAGAACGAAGGTTTGCTGGTAGGTATTTCTTCCGGTGCGGCAGCTTTTGCTGCTACCCAGGTAGCGAAGAGACCTGAAAACAAAGGCAAAACCATTGTAGTCTTATTGCCGGATACCGGAGAAAGGTACCTATCTCATCCAGTTTTTCAGGAAGCATAATTAACCTTTAGAATACAGGAGTGATGCATATGCCCATTAGAATTCCCGATAATTTGCCGGCTACTGAGATATTAACGAACGAAAACATTTTTGTCATGGATGAGAAGCGCGCATTTAAACAGGATATACGTCCGCTCCGGATAGCAATACTAAATCTGATGCCGTTAAAAAGCATTACCGAAACCCAGCTGCTGCGTTTACTAGGTAATTCTCCATTGCAGGTGGAAATAGTGCTTTTGTATCCTGATTCACACGTATCGAAAAATACATCCCAGGAACACCTGGCCAATTTTTACAAGACCTTTCAAGATATCAGGGATCAAAAATTCGATGGTCTGATTATTACCGGGGCACCCGTGGAATTATTGGAATATGAAGAACTAAGCTATTGGCAAGAACTGCAGGAAATAATGGATTGGTCCCGGCACAACGTATTTTCAACTCTGCATATCTGTGTGGGAGCACAGGCTGGGCTCTATCACCATTATGGGGTCTCTAAATATGCCCTTAATGACAAAATGTTTGGTGTTTTCAAGCATACGGTTAATAAAAGAAATGTCCCTCTTTTACGGGGGTTTGATGATGAATTCTATGTGCCTCACTCCCGCCATACTGAAGTAAGGCGAGAGGATATTGAAAAGGTTGAGGGAATAGAAATTCTAGCCGAGTCTGAGGATGCCGGAGTATATATTGTATCTTCCAAGGATGGCCGCTTAATTTTCGTTACCGGACATTCAGAGTATGATGATAATAGTCTCAAGTCAGAGTATGACCGAGATGTGACGAAAGGAATGGATATAGCCATTCCGAAGAATTACTACCCTAATGATGACCCGAGCCAGACTCCTCGGGTAAGTTGGCGAAGTCATGCTAACCTATTATTCACTAACTGGCTGAATTATCATGTTTATCAGGAGACTCCATACGATCTCGATGAATTAAAATAAGAATGTTCTCATAGGGAGAATGGCAGACACCAAATTATTCGAAATCACTAAGGATGCTGAAAAGCACTATAAGTAACAATTAAACCAAATATCCTCCAGAGATTATCTGGAGGATATTTGGCTTAAATGGGATGCAAGACATTGAAAGTGAGATGGAAAAAAATCTCATAGAGAATATAGTTAAACAATTACAATTTAGAATTAGCATAAATTTAGACAGTAAATGTTTACCCCTAGCTATTTTTAAAATAGAGTAGCTAAGGGTGTTTGCAATATAAAGAAAATATCCCGGTTAATGCCGGGACGATATATAAAATGCATAGATACCCATTAAGCTAATCCCGATACTGGTACCAATAAGCACATTGTTAAGATGCTCTACTGAATGCTTAGTACCGATTAGAAGAAGCGAAGTGCTTATTAACCCGCCCGCAATAATCAAGCTGGCACTTATGCGGTTGGCGAGTTGGGAAAGTCTATTTTCGAAATGCTCCTTCAATGCTACATTATGGGACATCTCTAATTTACCTTGGCCGGTAACTTTGACTAAATTGTTGAAATTATCGGGAAATGACAGTAATGGCTTTATATCTCGATAGTAACTGCGTTCCAACATTTTGTACATCTCATCCGGTTTAATCTTCTCTGCAATCATCTTTTGGATAATAGGCTCCATTACTTCTGATATATTAAACTTGGGGTCCAGCTTTTTGCCTACCCCGTCAAGAGTAATTAAGGCTTTCATTAATGCAGAAAGATAATAGGGGAGGCGTAATTGATATCGATAAGTTATGCCTAAAATCTCTTTGCGCAGCGAGTTGATATCAATGCCGCCCATATTCGAGGAATAGATACGGTCTACTACATTTGCAAATTCACCTTCGAAATCATCCAGATTTATATTATCGTTTAAGATGCCCAGGTCATAAAGGGCGCTCATAGCTTTATCAACATTCTTTTTATCAATTCCATGTAATAATTGCCCGAGCTTCATCAATCTGTTTTCAGTCAGGGTTCCTATTTCTCCAAAATCGATGAAGGCAATTTTGTCTTCGGCCAGGACAATAATATTTCCTGGGTGGGGATCAGCTTGGAAAAATCCATGCACCATAACCTGGGTAAGAAAAGCTTCAGTTCCCAGGTGCGAAATTTTGTTCCTGCTCCAGCCCCGAGCCTCAATCTTAGCAAGATCACTGAGCTTTACGCCCTCAATAAATTCTTCAGTAAGAATTCGGGCAGTTGTGTATTCCCAATATACCCTGGGAATGACCACCGAGCTGTCCTGTGCAAAATTCCGCCTCATTCTATCGGTATTTTTAGCTTCCTGGTCATAATCCAGTTCTAAACGCAGCATCCTTCCATAATCTTCGACAAGGTTCAATAATCCAACCCTGGCTGCCTCGGGGGAACGTTTTTCTATCATGCGGGCCAGATCAATAAATATCTCCAGGTCATTCTCTACTTGGGCCACAATATTGGGACGCTGTACCTTAACAATTACCTGTTCACCTGATTTAAGTACAGCCCGGTGAACCTGTCCGATAGAAGCAGCCGCCAGGGGTACAGGGTCAAATTGAGCAAAGACTTGATTTGAAGGGCCAATCTCTCGGGTAATTTGCTCTTCGATCTGATCAATAGGAACAGGGGAGACCTTATCCTGCAGTCTTTCTAACTCTTCAATAAAGGCTGGCGATAAAATATCTGAACGCGTGCTAAGAACCTGGCCAAACTTAACAAAGGTAGGGCCAAGTTCCATTAAAGCATGGGTTAATTTATCAGCCAGACAATAATCAGATTCTCTTTCACATTTCTGTAACGAATAGCGAGTAGGAAGAGGTACATATTTATCCATTCCCATGCGGTGGATTAAATAACCAAGTCCGTGTTTTAGGAAGACCTTGGTAATCTGCCGATAACGATTAAAATGTCTGATCCGACGCCGAATGTTCAAATTGATGCCTCCTCCTACGCTTTAAATATTGATTCATTATAGCATGATTTGAGCCAGCGGTTGAGGCTATGAAGATCGGAGCTACCGATTACATTTCCATTGCACTCTCTTATTCGGTTGTCGGAGTATTAATGGATCAGATTTTAACCAGGGCAGAGTGCTGAAACAACTATTAAGAGGGAAAAATCCCTAAAGATTTCTCCCTCATGGGTACCACATGCGAGTACTAGTGAGTTTATGCTAGTTAGCTTCTTTTCCAATTGCTAAAATACTCTTTTTGAGTAGCTATAAAGTCTTTTGATAGTGCAATTTCTGAGCCCAGATCCTGTTTGCTATCTTCCATAATCGGAACGGGATTACAGCCACCCTTAATTTTCTCGATTTGATCAATATGGAATCGATTTCCGCAGTTCCGGCAAATCAGATAATCTCCGGTCTGTACATAGTAGCCTCTACCGGAATCATAACATACCTGACAGGTATTTAAAGCAGTTCGAATTGTTCCATCGGTTGCCTTAACAGCTATAATCTCCATTTTAGTGCCATCAAGAACATACGGATAAAATGTGGCTTTTGAAGTCACTTCGTTTTTGGGTATTTTAATAGCTATAATGTTTGCGGTGCCGGCTGTTCCAGCCTGACTTCCTGAAGAACTAGAACTTACTTGTGATTTGTTAACATTAACATCAGCCTTAGGCTCTGATTTGAGATCAGAAGAATAAAATGCAATAATTATTAATGCTACTGCTATTGCTCCATAGAAGACTTTTGGATATTTTTTCTTGTGCATTTGATTTTCCCTCCATCATCATAATTTTATGCTAATCTTAAAATCCTACTTGTCTAGAAATTAAGAAGATAAAAAAGTGTTGTTTCTGGTAACAAATTAACTTTTATATTCATAGTTTTGCTATACCAATTAATTTAATAGATCTTCAAAGTGTACGGAATAAGTTGCTCCGAGGTATAGTTATAGGTTCAAATTATAAAAGACTACAACACAAACTATGGTTAGTAGGCTGATTAATGCCCAGTCTCTAAAACCGATCCATAAGAAGGGGGGATTGCTGCCCTCATTGGGAATAGTCTCATGCTTTGAAGTCCATCTGTCCAATCCGATTGCCAGAACTATAAATAAGATGCTGGTAAGGTGAGCAGGGGTTAGTCCGCCTATCACAACCGGATTGGTCCGGAAGAACTCTAAAATTAGCCGAATTAGAGAATAACCACCCAGATAATATACAAATATTTGCCCCGAATACCGTTGGCGCTCCCGTTTTCCCCATAGCATAATAAAAAGGGCGAAGTCCAATAAGGTTTCGTATATTTGCACCGGATGAACGAGCTGCCCCTGGACTTGAACTCCCCACCACCAGGACTGGGTCATTACCTTACCATATACATCGCAGCCTACCCGGGCGATTCCCTGGGCTAGTATAATTGCCGGGGCCAATAAATCTGCTGCTGCCCCAAAGGAAATATCAGATTTTTTTGAGTACCACCAGCCAGCCAGGATACTTCCCAGGATTCCCCCGTGGATAGAGAGACCGCCTTCATAAATTTTGAAGATATCCAACGGGTCTTGCCAGTAGTGGGCTGGGTCGTAAAACATGACAAAGAATAAACGGGCTCCCAGGATGCCGGCGACTAATATGACTAGGGATAAGGTGGAGATCTTTTCAGCATCCAACGCTATCCGCTTGGCTTCCCGGTCAGCTATCCAGAAGGCACCTAGAACTCCGACCGCGATGCTGGCCCCGAAGGTATAAACTGTAAATGGTCCTAGATGAAAAAGTATTCTCTCCATGTTTTCAAATCCTCCTAATCGTGAATGACTGCTTTATCTGGCACAGCACCCCATACCAGCCGGCAGAAATCCTCTGGTTCCGGCATTGTTATTATCCTGAAGATCTTTTTCTGAAATCTGGCTTAAATCATCCACCACTTTAATATTGCTGCTAATCATACCCATCCAGCAGGTGTAGGTGATATTACCAGTTTTTTCAGGTGTAAATTCGATTAAATTATCCCCGGGTACCAATCTATATTCCTTATCGTACTCAGGAATGGTAACCGGATTATTACAGCCATTAAGATCACTTTTTTGCGCAGTGATGGTCCATTTAACCGGTACCCCTTTTTGAACTATTATGGGGCTGTATTTTCCGGAGTCCATTGTAGTAGTAATAGTTTGGACATTTACCTCCAGCGTGGCTATATTTCCGCTGCTGGCTGAAGCCACTGAAGTTGTAGCCGGTATAATATTATAACCTCCTAAATTAAGCCCCCGATTGAGCATGATTACTCCCAGGAATATGACTAAAATTGCACTGACTTTCATTATTCTTTTCGTAAACCTGGTACTCAATAACGAACTGATGGCTCCAAAACCAAACATCAGCGGCACGGTGCCCAGACTAAAGACAAACATTGAGGTTGCGCCGGCTACAAAACTTCCGGTTGCCAAGGCATATATCTGCATCGTCTGCAGAGGACCGCAGGGCATTAAACCATTCAATAATCCAACGTATAAAGGACTTCTTTTTCCACTGCTATGGTGGATTTTAGCCCCGAACAATTTTGGTAATCTTGGGTTCAGCTTTCTTAACCAGGGGAATAGATTCAACATATTGGTTCCCATTATTATCATAAAAACGCCGGCTATAATGGTCACGATTCCTTTACTAGTACCTGAAAAGCTAACCACTGAGCCTAGTGCGCCAACAATACCCCCAATTAAGGTATAAGAGATTACCCTGCCCAAATTATAAAGAAAACTCGGTTTTAATTTAGAGAGACTATCAGTCGGTTGTTGGATCAAGCCGGCTGATACACACTGGGAAAGATTTATTCCGCCGCACATGGCTATACAATGCAATGAGGTTAATAGTCCTACGACAAATAATATTCCGTAACTCATTGACTGATCTACCTGGGGAATAAAATTAAATCCAACCGTATTTTTGATCATTAAGTACAATGCAAAAAGTATAATACCTATACCCAGGATCTGATTTATCGAAAATTTATCATCAGAGGCTTTCTTTTCGATATCAATTGCCATTCCCTGGTTCCCAGGCTGGGTCTGTACCTTGTAATCCAGCTGTTCAATTGCATTGATAATTTTATTAAGTTGAATTAAATGTTCATCAAAAGTAATCTTAAGCTCTGAATTGTTATAGTTGGCTTTTGCTGCAATTATTCCATCCCAATCCTTAAGGGCGTTTTCAATGCGCATTTCGCAACTGGTACAGGACATGCCCTCAATTTTTAGAATATAATGTACCAATTTGGTCTGCATTTTAAGTGCCTCCTTTTTTACCATGATTCATTAACCTATCTTCATCTTGCTGAATTATATACTAGTGAATCCATGTGAAGATGTTATGAAGATATTTGAATTAGCTTGGGTCATGAGCGGGTTAAAAAGGAACGTCCTCATGAAACGCTAAATATTTTATAGGTAATTAATCCTTGCCGTTAATCTGAATAAACTACTTGGGTTATCGGGAATTATATAAGAGAAAGGAGGCTGATAAATTGTCCAAAGTCATTAAATGTATGTGCGAGGAATGTCATTATAACGATAGTTTCGAGTGTCAGGCGGGCGAAATAGAAGTGTGTTCCAGCGCTGTAGGTAATCAGGTTGTCAGCTCGGATGGGACCTGCTGCAGCACCTTTAAAAATGCCGTTAGCCGTAGTACCAGCAATGCCTAAATGGTGGGATAGTAGTCACAGGTAATGGAAGAAGAATCCTCGGATTAATGACAGCGGCGCTTACAGACGTGGATTGACAATATTTCACGTCAGATTATCAATAGCATGAAGCACAATGGAGTGACTTAACTCTTCCAGGAGCTTCGAAGGGGAACAAATGCAGTCATAAATGAATGAATAATAGAATTAAGATGGCTGGTTCTGATTTTATCGGGACCAGCTCTTTTTGGTTAATTAGGAAATCAAAGGCTATAACAGGTGGAGGTAGTAGTAGCTTGCTGATACAATTTATCGTCGCTTGAATAAGCTTCGCGAAAATCCTTGCTTAATAAATCCTAAGGGGAAGTTAAACCTTTTTATGCTTGACTATCTTTATAATAAGAAATAATATTGTACATATGAACATATAGTCATGTGTTTGCATAAACTTAGTTTAGGAGTGAGGATGATGGCCAAAGATTTAGATCGGTGTGATGTCAATTGCATCCATGAGGAAGCGGTCGCTGAGGTACGCGGGGTGATGATAAACACGGACGTAGTCAATTCACTGGCCGAATTGTTTAAGGCTTTAGGAGATCCTACCCGGGTAAAAATATTGTTTGCGGTAATGAACCGGGAGTTATGCGTTTGCGACATTGCGGCCGTAATTGGGTCATCGGAATCAGCAGTATCACATCAATTAAGGATATTGCGCTCCTTGAAATTAATTAAGTTCCGCCGGGATGGAAAGGTTCTTTACTACTCCCTGGCTGATGCGCATGTAGAGAGATTGTTTGCGCAGGGATTGGAACACGTTACTGAATAAGTCATACCTATTCACATCAATATAGCTAGCAAGGAGGAATCAGTTATGGGTGAGGCCTTGAAGATAAATAAGCCGGTGGTTTCCGGCCAACTTACGGTTACTGGGATGGACTGTCCGGATTGCGCAGCGAAGGTGGAAAAGGCGGTAAAGCGCATCCCGGGTATAGTTTCGGCTACGATTGCTTTCCCCTTGGGGAAGCTAAACTTTAAATTCGATGAGACCGAGGTTGGGGTTAAACAAGTAATCGACAAAGTTAAGGCCTTAGGATATGAGGCTGATGAAGAAAATAACTCCGGGCTGGTGGCAGGAGCCTCGAAGACCACCCTGCGTATTATTGGCATGGACTGTGCCGACTGTGCTGCCAAGCTGGAAAAGCACATTGCCAAAGTCTCGGGAGTAGAAGCAGCGCAGATAAATTTTGGAGCCGCCAAAATGACGGTGGTTCACCGGGGACCAATTGCGGAGATTCTTGGCGCCATTGAGAAGCTGGGTTATTCAGGAAAAGTCGATGATGGGCAGGCATCACGGCAAGCCCCGACTGCTTTTTGGAAAACTAACCAGTATGCTATCCCATCGCTCATTTCACTGGTCATGTTAGGGTTGGGCTTGGTCACCGGGAAACTGGGTCTACCTATAATCTATGCCGATGCATTATTTATAGTGGGAATCATTTTAGGTGGTTATTTGCCGGCCAAAAATGGCCTGGCGATTCTTATTAATGCGCGTGAGCTGGATATGAACTTCCTGATGACTATTGCGGCACTTGGCGCTGCGGCCATCGGCGAATTCGAAGAGGCAGCTACGGTGGTATTCCTTTTTTCCTTCGGGAACGCATTGCAGGGGTATACTCTGGATAAGACCAGAAATTCAATCCGGGCTCTTATGGAGTTGGCACCTAACGAAGCTTTAGTGAAGCGGGACGGTATTGAAATCCGGCTGCCGGTTGAGGCAATTAAGATAGGCGATATCATGCTGGTTCGCCCGGGCGAGAGAATACCCATGGACGGAAAGGTGGTTGCTGGATTTTCATCTGTCAACCAGGCACCGATTACGGGTGAATCACTGCCGGTCGAGAAGCAAATGGGAGACGAAGTTTACGCCGGGACCATCAATGAACGGGGCGCATTAGACATTAAGGTGACCAAATTGGCCCAGGATAATACCCTTTCCAGAATTATTGCTATGGTAGAGGAAGCACAGGGGCAGCGCGCACCCTCGCAGCAATTTGTAGATAAATTCGCCAAATATTATACCCCGGCAGTCATTACTGGAGCGGTACTGGTGGCTACTATACCTACCCTGATATGGGGTCTGCCTTTTGACAAGTGGTTTTATGAAGCCCTGGCCATGTTGTTGGTAGCCTGCCCCTGTGCCTTGGTCATCTCCACCCCGGTGGCTATTGTTTCAGCCATTGGCAGTGCCGCCAAAAGTGGGGTCTTGATAAAAGGCGGTATGTATTTGGAGGAAGCAGGCGCTCTGTCGGTAGTGGCTTTTGACAAAACCGGAACCTTGACCGAGGGGAGACCCCAGGTTACTGAGGTTATAGTGATGAGCGGGCAATCAGAAACGAAAGTCCTGACCATGGCAGCAGCTATTGAATCGCGATCCGAACACCCTCTGGGTGAAGCCATCATCAATAAAGCCCGCGGGAAAGGCATTATCATTCCGGCGGTGGACAACTTCGAGGCGGTACTGGGCAAGGGAGCTCGGGGAGAAGTAAATGGCCAGTTTTATCAGATCGGCAATAAAAGATTCTTTAGTGAACAAAACCTGCCTCTGGGCCAGGTGGAGGAACAGGTATCCAGGCTGCAGGATGAAGGGAAAACCGTAATGTTCCTGGGCGACCGCGAACAGATTCTGGGATTGATCGCCGTGGCTGATGTGCTGAGAAGCAATAGTAAACTGGCCATTGATAGGCTGAAGCAAGTTGGCATCAAGAAAATAATCATGCTGACTGGGGACAACGAGCGCACCGCCCGGGCGATTGCTGACCAGGTAGGCCTGGACGATTTTCGAGCTGATTTATTGCCGGAGGATAAGGTGCAAGCGGTCAAAGACCTATTAAGTAAATACGGAAAAGTAGCGATGGTAGGCGACGGTGTAAATGACGCCCCGGCCATGGCCATATCAACCGTGGGAATTGCCATGGGTGTAGCCGGGACTGATGCCGCCCTGGAAACCGCCGACATTGCCTTGATGGCCGACGATTTGAGCCGGCTGTCGTATGCTATCAGTTTGAGCCGTAAAACCCTGCGAATTATCAAGCAAAATATTAGTTTTGCCATAGTTCTTAAGGCAGTTATCTTGTTGCTGGTGGTACCGGGTTGGCTCACCCTGTGGTTGGCCATAATCGGGGATATGGGTGCTTCACTGCTGGTAACCCTGAATGGGATGAGATTGCTAAGGGTGAGACATCACCAGTAAGCCGCTAAATGGGTCGTAGCCAGGCGATCAGGGATGGGGTTGCTGACGTACTCGGGAGTTGGAACGATGCTTCTATTTAGGTCAGTTAGTCCCTCTCCGTCTGGTTATGATCCCATGAAGCGGTTATAAGTATGGTCAATATAGGCCTGGTTGGAAAGGTCAGTGGGCACAAAGCCTCCATGGGCAGCGGAGAACTTGTAGCGCCGTTTGAACTCATAGCGGTTATCTACTATAGTCCGAAGCCACTTGACCAGATGATCAACTTCGGCCCGGGTATTGTAGGGGGCCAGGCTGATGCGAACCATGCCGGGAACCTTATCCAGTTCATTGCGTTCGTAGAATCCCACTTGCTGGTAATCCTCGTTTACCCCCAAAAGGTGACGCACATATCTCTGGGCGCAAAAACATCCGGTGCGTAATCCGATACCTGCTTCAAAACAGAGTATGGCTCCTACCAGGGCATGGGTTAAATCTTTCAGGTTGAAACTAATCACCCCGACCCGGGGCTGGGAACCGTATATCTGGAGGGTTTTGATATCTGCCAGCTTAGCCAGGGCATAATCGGTGAGTTCTGCTTCTTGTTGGGCCAGAGCTTCCATACCGAGTTCATCTAAATATTTTAAGGTGCGCGCCAGGCCAAATGCTCCCATTACGTTAGGGGACCCGGCTTCATCTCTGTCCGGCGGGTCAGCCCAGAATATCTGGTCTTGCATAACCAGCTTGATGGTACCGCCGCCTTGATACTCGGGGGG
>CAZYJA010000004.1:0-26280 GCA_964647245.1 uncultured Syntrophomonas sp.
TCAAAGGAATAAAGGTAGCTACAAACGGAATATTGTCTATAAAAGCCGATGCTATGGCCGAGAACCACAGAACCAGCATCGCTGTAGCGGTCAGGTTACCGCTAGTTAGAGCTACCGCTTCCCGCGCCATGTTTTCAATAATGCCTACTTTTTCCAATCCTCCTACCAGGATAAACAAACCGATGAAAAAAAACAGGGTGGTCCATTCTACCGTATGCAAAATTTCTTCCGGGTCTTCCCGGGTTAAAATCAGCAACAGGGCTGCCCCGGCCAAGGCGATAGTAGCCGATTCCAAATGCAAGGCCTGATGGAGAACGAAGCCCAAAATAACCAGGCTAATAACTACTACTGATTTCTTCAGTATAATCGTATCTTTGATAAAATCCATGGGGTTCATCGCTCGTATTGCAGCCTTATTCTCTTCGGAAGCCTGAATCTGATCTTTGTATAGGTGCTTGAGAATTAATATTGTAACGATGAAAATTACTATAATAATCGGTGTCAAATTATATACGAAGTCCATAAAACCTAAACCAACTGCGCTGCCAATCATAATATTAGGAGGATCACCTATAAGGGTTGCGGTCCCCCCTATATTAGAAGCCATAATTTCGGTAACAAAAAACGGTATCGGATTGATTTCTAAGGCCTTACAGATAGAAATAGTCACCGGAACTATTAATAGCACCGTAGTTACATTATCTAGCAAAGCAGATGCTACCGCTGTCACTATACTTAAAGCTACTAGGATTTTTATGGGCTCTCCCCCCGAACGATGAGCTGCTTTAATAGCCATATATTCAAATATGCCACTTTTGCGGGTGATGCCAACTATGATCATCATACCTGTCAATAATCCGATAGTATTAAAATCAATATATTCAATAGCTTCGTGTTGAGCCAGTACTCCTAGAACAAGTAGCAAAGTTGCCCCAAATAGGGCTATGATAGTACGATGAATTTTCTCCGAGATAATTACTCCGTAAACTATCACAAAAAGGATACCCACCAACCATACCTGCCAGTCCATTAGCTTCTTCCTCCTCTCTTGCATCAAGTAAACTAGATTGCTAAAAATTTAATTTTCTTAAAGCTGCAGTTCAAATATGCTTAATTCCCGAAAAGCTTATGGGAAAATTACATCAAAAGGGGTAAGAAGTATTATTAATTTCTTCTTACCCCTTATATTAGGAATACTTGCTACCCTAATGATCTTCTAGGCTAGGCTAGCATTGACAATAAGCGCCGCGAAGGATTATTCAACAATACCATTGGCGGCCCGATATTCAGCCGCTTTTCTATTTTTATATCCGGCTACAAAGATTGCGGGAATAATTACTATTAAGATACCCAGGTACCCAACTGAACCATAACCTTTTACTACAATGTTGGTTAAACCAAATATTGATATGGATGTACAAACAACCATTGATAGAATTGAAATGGCTATGCGGCGAGCTCGCAGACTTTCAAAAACACCGGAACCAGAGTTCCATACTTTTTCAAATCTAGCAACTACGGAGAATACCAAGGTAACGGCGGTAGATACAAGAGCAATAAACAGAACCAGGCTGTAAATTACCTGCATCCATGAATATCCCAGGGACGTAGCAACATAGTGTACGGGCAAGGTTTGCTTTAAAACTTCCGGTGAGAAGCCCAGCAACATAATGCAGGCAAGCACTAACATTATCCCATTCATAGCAAATCCCCAACTAAAGAACTCATTGCATTCCTTGGTACTCTTAATATCCTGCGCACAGGATATGATAGGAAGTACAGTAAAGGACTGAAAACCTACATATACTAATGCCTTCCAGGCAGCGGCACCGAAACTCGTCCCAAAGGAGTCGCGGGTAACCATAATGTGGCTAAAGTTAATCCAACCAGCATTTATTCCTAATATAAAAGTCACTCCAACTGCAACTAATAGGAAGTAAGTCATATACTTTGAAGCATCAATAATAAGTTTAGCTCCAAATATGGTCATCACCAATAAAACCGCACCTATACCAACTATATTTAAGAGATAAGGACTTCCTACTGTTTTTGTCATGAGGCTTGCTGCCCCAGCTATGGCTGCACTAACTCCACATAAAATTAGAATAATGTAACCAAATTCAAATATAGGAGAAAATATCTTTTCATAAGGATGAAAAAGTGCATTCGCATAACTCTTATAATCATAGGTTTGATTATCTTTGGCAAAAATCAAGGCATTTCTATGAATGTAACCCAGTAATAGCATGGCAAGTATTGCCATAGGCAGGGCATACCAACCGTATTTAACATAAAAATTAACTTCCTGGTTGCCGGTTGCAAAGCCACCTCCACAGTGAGTTCCAAACCAGACCGCCGCCATTCCGAATCCTATACCTGCGGTTTTAACTGCTGCACTCTTATTGTCAGTCATATATTTTCCTCCTTTATAATAATTGCTTAATTGATAATTAGTTCACATACGATTCGTTAGTAACTTGTCTTTAACTGCCCTTTCTTATCCAGAAATATGAGCTTCTATGCGCTCGCTTCCTGGGATCTTATATTCATTAATTCTTTACGGGCAATCAGGGCTGCACCCAGTGCACCAGTAAGCTGACAGCTGGGCGACACCATGATTTCTTGCCGCAATTCAGCAGAAAGCGCCTTCACAATGCCTTTGTTTTTGGCCACTCCTCCAGTTAAGACAACCATAGGAGTAACCCCTACCCTAATGGCTAATCCAGCTACGCGCCGAGCCACAGATTGGTGTATCCCCGCAGCGACATTGGCGCGCTTGATCCCTGAAGCTAAACGAGAGATCACTTCAGATTCAGCAAAAACTGCACATGTGCTACTGATATCAATAATAACATCTGCTTGTTCAGCCAGCGCACCTAATTCACTTACGTCTGTTTCGAGCACCCTGGACATTACTTCCAGGAAGCGGCCGGTACCCGCTGCACACTTATCATTCATTACAAATTTTGATATCATGCCTTCTGTTGATATGGATATAGCTTTTACATCCTGTCCTCCAATATCAATAACCGTTCTAACCGATGGAAAAAGATGATGAACTCCTAAAGCATGACACGTAATCTCGCTAATTTGATTATTAGCTTGATGAAAACCCATTCTTCCATACCCTGTTGCTACAGTTCTAGCGATATCTTCCCAACCCAAGCCCGCTTTTAAAAAAGTTTCATTTAAAACTTTAACAGGTCCGGATGTGCCCGCTCCGCCAGGCAACACAGTATCTGCAATAATTGTCTTGGTATTATCAATAATAACCGCTTTGGATGATGCCGAACCAATGTCAATCCCCATTGTATACACCTAATATTCCTCCTTTCTTCGCCACAGTTCTTGTTCACTTTTATGAGCAAACAAACTAGCATTTTCCTAATCTTTATTAGAGCAATATCTATGCCAATTTAATTATAGTGGGCACTATGTCACGGGCATGGGCAATGAAAAAGCCAATTTAGGGGCAACGCAGATGAGAAGTGATTTTCAAGAGATAATTAACGCTTCATATATATATGTCATTCAACCTCCTATAGATAGGTCTTAGAGGCAAGGTGCAATCGATTTTATAGTTTTCGATAAATACTATATGATCAATATGGGCACTGAGTGGCCTTCTTGTGCATTGAGGCACAATCTAGATGGTGAGGCAAAATGCCTAACCATTAAATGTATCCATATACTATTTATTACCTAATTATCTTCTATTACTGATTAGGTTTGTCTACGACCAAATATCCCTTCTCATCGCTGTTTGCTGGCATTTTCACAAAATTTTTGGAGGCTCATTTTCTACTTGGCATATTTTTTGCGTACCAAGCTCATTAAGGCTTAATGTTCGATTTTACGCTAGTAGAAATAAATTGGCTAAAGCCAAAATTTTTATAAGAGAGGTGTTAGCTGTGAGCGAAGAAAAACTAACTTCCAGACAATATCTGAACGAGTTGAACGCCAAACACTATCAAGACGCCATTGAAGGTAAAAAACGCGGTGAACTGATAGCATGGTCGTCCTCCATCGCTCCCCAGGAATTCTGTGAAACCATGGGGATCCATGTTATATACCCTGAAAATCATGCCGCTGCCATCGGAGCCAAAGGCGGAGCTCTACCGATGATAGACTATGCAGAGTCCAAGGGCTACTCGGCAGACATATGTTCCTATGCCAGAATTAGCCTGGCTTATAAGGATATGCAAGACTGTTGTTTTGAGAATGTTCCGCTACCCGACTTGCTAATTATATGTAACAACATCTGCAATGTCCTGGTTAAGTGGTACGAAAACCTATCCAAGGAACTCAATATCCCGCTTATCTGTATCGATGTGCCCTACAACACTGAATACGAGGTGACCCAGGAACGAGTGGACTACATTAAGGGCCAATTTCAAGAGGCCATTAGGCAGTTGGAAGAAATCTGTGGCAAGCCTTTCGATTATGAGCGCTTCCAGACCGTTATGGAAAACTCCAATAAGGCAGCTAATGCGTGGAATCGTGCCATGAAATATACGCAACATGTACCTTCTCCTCTAAACGGTTTCAATATCTTCAACTATATGTCCATGATGGTTTGTAATCGGGGTCGAGAAGAGTCCGCGAAGTTATACAATATGATTGCTGACGAATTGGAAGAACTGGCCCAGAATGGCAAGAGCCAATTTCCGGTAGAGGAAAAATTCCGCATCATGTGGGAGGGAATAGCCTGCTGGCCCTATTTGTCACATAACTTTAAAACCTTTAAAGAATACGGCATCAATATGGTGGGATCAACCTATCCGGAAGCCTGGACTCTGCTATATGAAGCTGGGGACCTTGATAGCATGGCCATTGCCTATGCCAGCGTTATGAATAACTGCAATCTTAAGCGCTCCATCGACCTAAGGGTGAGAGTCCTTACGGAAAACAAATGCGACGGTGCGGTCTATCATTTAAACCGCAGCTGCAAGCTCATGGATTTTATGCAGTACAAGATGGCCGAAGAAGTATATAAACAAACCGGTATACCTTATATAACCTTTGACGGAGACCAAACCGATCCTCGGGGTTTTGCTAAAGCACAGTTCGAAACTAGAATTCAGGCCCTGGTGGAAATGATGGAAAGCAAGAAGACCGAAAACAAATAAATCTAGGAGGTGAGAATTATGGATGTTATTAACAACGTACTGACCGAAATGAATCGGGTTATTTCAAGCCCAGTGCAAGTAGTAAAAGATTATAAAAAAAATACTGGTAAAAAAGTAGTTGGTTGTTTCCCGGTTTACTGTCCTGAAGAAATTGTCCATGCCGCTGGTATGTTACCTATAGGCATGTGGGGTGGACAAACTCAGATCTCCCTGGCCAACACTATCTTGCCTGCGTTTGCATGCTCAATCATGCAATCAGTTATGGACTTTGCTTTGCGCGGTGTGTATAAAGAACTGGATGCAGTCATTATATCGGCTCCCTGCGATACCCTGAAATCAATCGGACAGGACTGGCAATACTCGATCCCCCATATCAAGAGTATCCTGACCGTTTACCCACAGATGAGGAAACTACCAGCAGGAATACAGTACCTTAAGACCGAGTTTCAAAACATCAAGAAAGAAATTGAATCCATAAGCGGGGAAAGCATTAGCGATGAAGCCCTTCATAAAAGCATTGAGGTTTATAACGAACATCGCCAATCCTTACGGAATTTCTGCTCTATAGCCCGGATGTATCCGCTAACCATCACTCCGACGGTACGACATTTAGTCATAAAGAGTGGCTATTTTATGGAGAAAAGCCAGCACACAGCCTTAGTTAACGAGCTGGTCAGTGAGCTTAGCAAGCTTCCAGCGGAAGAATTTAAAGGCAAAAGGGTTATATTAACCGGAATTATGGCGGAACCCAACGGTCTCTTAGAACTATTTAGCGAGAATGGTATTACTGTAGTAGGAGACGACCTCGCTCAGGAATCACGACAATTCCGGACAGACGTACCTGCCGGGGATGACCCGCTGCTCCGCCTGGCACAGCAGTGGTCTCTGGTTGAAGGTTGTTCACTAGCCTATGATCCGGATAAAAAACGTGGGGATATGCTCATCAACATGGTGAAGGATACCGGAGCAGACGCAATCGTGCTTTGCATGATGAAATTCTGTGATCCTGAAGAATTTGATTTCCCGGTGCTGTCTGCACAGTTCGAAGCGGCGGGCATACCCATGCTGCATCTGGAAATAGACCAGCAGATCCAGTCTATGGAACAGGTCAGGACCCGCATTCAGGGTTTTAAAGAAATGCTTAGCGTTATGATGAATTAATACGGGGGAACTTATTTGCAAAAAAGGAGGACAAGCACATGAGTTACTGGGATCAATATAAGGAGAAACTGGTAAGTGCAGATGAAGCTGTAAAGACGGTGCAAACCGGGGACGTAATTTTATATGGGCAGTTTGTAACCTTCCCCTTCGATCTAGACGCTGCCCTGGCCAAGCGCAAGGATGAATTAAAAGATGTATTTGCGATATCACTTACTACTCTTCCTGTACCCGCAATTATTAAGGCGGACCCGGAACAGGAACACTTTATTTATCACGACTACTCATTTAGCACTACGGGAAGAAAACTAAACGAAAAAGGCCAGATGTATTTCATGCCGGAAGCTTTCCATGAAATACCCCGTTATTTCCGTAAAATTAGGCCGGCAGACGTGGTATTCGCAGCTGTAACCCCCATGGATGAGCATGGCTACTTTAATCTCAGTACCACCTGTTCGGTTATACCGGCGGCGCTAGAAACAGGCAAACATGTCATCGTCGAAGTCAATCGTTCTCTACCTTATAGCTATGGGATCGACAACAACGTGCATATCTCTCAGGTGGATTGGATAGTTGAAAGCACTACTAACCCTGCCCAATTTGAAATTCCTAAGGTGGATATAACTGATGTTGATCGTAAAATCGCAGGCTATATCCTTGAAGAAATTCGTGACGGCGCCTGTCTGCAACTAGGAATCGGCGGCATGCCCAACTGTCTTGGCCAGATGCTGGTTGATTCAGATATCAAAGACCTCGGCATACACACCGAAATGCTGGTCGATTGTGTCGTGGATTTGTACGAAGCAGGAAGATTAACCAATATGGCAAAAAGTATAGACAAAGGTAAAAGCGTTTATACCTTTGCCATGGGAAGCAAGAAATTATACGACTTTATTGACCGGAATCCAGGGTGCTCTATTTGCCCGGTGGATTATACCAATAGCCCGGATGTGATTGCCAGAATAGACAACTTAATGTCCATCTGTGCTTGCCTGAACGTGGATATCATCGGTCAGATATCCTCCGAATCCATGGGTTTCAAGCAGGTTTCGGGTACGGGCGGGCAGCTTGATTTCCACTTTGGATCCTATCGGTCCAAAGGAGGTAAAGGTTTTCTTTGCATGCCTTCCACCAATACGAACCGTAAAACCGGGGAGATGGTTTCCAGAATTGTACCTGCCTTTGAGCCTGGCACAGTAGTAACGGTCCCCAGTTCATTAACCAATTACGTTGTCACCGAGTATGGCCTGGTCAATCTTAAAGGAAAATCCAATTGGGAAAGAGCAGCAGCCCTGGTATCTATAGCCCATCCTGACTTTAGAGATGATTTAATTAATGAATGTAAAAAGGCCAACATATGGAGGCGCAGCAATAAAATTAGCAATTAAATTTTAGGAGGATTTGGTAATGGATTTTAGATTATCAGACGAACAAAAAATGGTTAGACAAATGGCCAGAGATTTTGCCACCAATGAGCTAGCACCTTATGCCGGTCAATGGGACAAAGAGGACCGCTGTCCCATGGATACTATTGCCAAGATGCAAGAGCTGGGCTTGATGACCATCGGCGTACCAGCAGAATATGATGGACCTGGATTGGATAACATCTCCATGTGCGGGGTTATGGAAGAGCTCTGCCGGGGAGATGCCGGAGTGGGAACAGTTGTTATGGCATCTACCATGCTGGCATCCGATCCGATCCTAGTAGGGGCAAATGATGAACAGAAGAAATGGTGGTATGGTCGCATGATGGAAGGAGCTATAGCTGCTTTCTGTTTGACTGAACCGGGAGCAGGCTCCGACGCACTGGGAATGTCTACCAAATGCACTAAAGATGGTGATGACTATATACTAAACGGCACCAAACAGTTTATTACCAATGGAGAAATAGCCCGACAGTTTTCAGTTTTGGCAACTCTTGATAAAAAGCTGGGCAACAAAGGTATTTGTGCTTTCATGGTAGACAGAGATACACCCGGTATAATAATTAGCAAAAAAGAAGAAAAACTAGGTATCAGAAGCAGCTGCACCAACCAGGTTATTTTTGAAGATGTACGGGTGCCGGCCTCGAATCGGTTGGGAGCAGAGGGAGAGGGCATGGCTATTGTTATGCACACCTTGGATCTTAGCCGTACCGGGGTAGCAGCTATGGCCACTGGTATTTGTCAGGCCTCACTGGAAGCTGCCCTCCAGTATGCAGGTGAAAGACAACAGTTTGGTAAAACCATCAACAGCTTCCAGGGTATACAGTTCATATTGGCAGATATGGCTATGTACACCGAAACATCAAGGCTATTGTATATGAAAGCCGCCAGCCTGCAGGATGCTGGTCTACCCTACAAATCAGTGTCGTCCATGGCTAAAGCTTGGGCAGGTGACGCAGCTGTAAAAGTATCCTGTGATGCTGTCCAGGTATTTGGAGGTTATGGATATACCAAGGATTATCCGGTAGAAAAATACTATCGCGATGCCAAAATCATGCAGATTTATGAAGGAACCGCTCAGGTACAGAGAATGGTTATTGGTAAAGATATTAGCAAAAATGGGTATACCCCTTATTTATAAATATGGAACCGAGTAGAGCTAAAGTATCTTAACCGCAAAAGGAGGTAAAGCTATGAGCAATAGTAATTGGAATGAATTTAGAAGCAAATTAGTTAGTGCTGATGAAGCTGTAAAAATTGTACAATCCGGAGATCGGGTTAATTTTGGGCAGATCGTAACTCCTACTCTTGAATTAGACCAAGCCCTGGCTAAACGCAAAGATGAATTGCGCGAAGTCTATATCATCTCCTCCAGTATGATGCACTATTGTGAATGTGCGAAATGCGACCCCAGTCAGGAACACTTTATTATGAATGATGTCTCATTCTCAGTAGCTGAAAGACAGATGCAAGCCGATGGAATGGTATACCATATTCCCTCTGTGCTGCATGAAATACCGGAATTTTACCGGCGGCAGCCTTCTGATGTGGTATTTGTAACTGCTACTCCTATGGATGATAAAGGCTATTTTAATCTCAGCGTAACCGGCCTAAGCGTTGCATCTCAGCTAAGAACAGCCAAACACATTGTGGTGGAGGTCCATGACAAGCTCCCCCTGGTCTTTGGCAATGAACAATGGCTGCATATTTCCCAGGTAGACCATGTAGTTGAGGTTGATGACAGCAAGCTCCCCTTATGCTTGCCCCATATTGAAGTTACTGATATCGATATAATGATAGCTGAACACATCGTAAAAGTCATTGAGGATGGGGCTTGTCTACAACTAGGTGTAGGTGGAACCCCGAATCATATTGGCAAAATAATCGCCACCTCGGACCTGAAGGATCTGGGCGTGCATACCGAATTGTTTGCGGATGCTTATGTCGAAATGTTTGAGGGCGGGCAAATCACTAATAACAAAAAAAGCATCGATAAAGGTATATCAGTATGCAACTTCGCATTTGGTTTCCAGAAATTATATGAATTTGTAGATCGCAACCCGCTAATAAATATAGCTGGAACGGATTATACCAACGATCCGTTTGTAATTATGAAGAATGATAAAGTGATCTCTATCTGCAGTTGCTTGAACGTAGATATACTAGGCCAGGTATCCTCAGAGTCGGTTGGACGTAAACAGGTTTCCGGAACCGGCGGACAAATGGATTTTCATTATGCCGCTTTCCATTCCGAGGGCGGAAAAGGAATCGTATGTTTACCATCCGCCCGGTTAAATAAAAAGACTGGCAAATATGATTCCAACATAGTACCTTCCTTTATACCAGGTACCGTTGTAAGTGTTCCTAGTTCACTGACGGGCTACGTGGCCACCGAGTATGGCATGGTAAACCTGAAAGGAAAATCCACCTGGGAAAGAGCAGAAGACCTGGTGTCCATTGCCCATCCTGAATGTAAAGACGATTTAATCCAGGCATGCCAGGATGCTAATATCTGGAGAAAGAGCAATAAATAAGCTTAATGCTATCTAAAATCTTAGAACTATAAGGGAAGGAGAATATTGCCTTCCCTTATTAAAACAATTCTTTAATAATAACGTATTATATATATCTCTCTACTAAAAGCAAACGATGACATGATGGCTACCATTGACTGAGGAGGGTCATAGATGTACAAAATGGAATTTTCTACGGAAAACAGAGTGGAAAATTGCCTTTTCTGCTCCCACTTTGGTTATTGCCTAATATATTGGGGTGCAGACTGCAAACGACAGGGAGGCCACAGTATACCACGCCTGAAGTCTACTCAGGTCGAGAAGAGCCCAGATTTCTGTAAGCAAGCTGGGAAGCCAACGATACAAATATCAGAATCGATAAGAACCAAGGTGGCTAATTGGTAGGAAAAATAATAACAGACCGGTCTTTTTAGATAGGTCTGTTATTTTACTTTATAGCATTATCTTGGGGCAGGTAATACCGGCCAAGTATTAAACATTTGGTTCGATGGTTGTTTCCGAATAAACAAAACATGCTATAAATAGCACGCTGACCGTACGACATTAAATCCGTACCGTCAAGCCACCCTACAGACTGTTTAAAATACTCTGTTTTACCAGATCACCCATCTGAACGGTATCAACCAGTTTTTTGTCCTCTTCCATAAGGTCCGGGGTACGGTAGCCAGCCTCCATTACCTGGTACACTGCTTGCTCAATCGCCCTGGCTTCCGCTTCTAAATTAAACGCATAGCGAAGCATCATAGCCGCTGACAATATGGTGGCTAGAGGATTAGCCTTACTCTGTCCGGCAATATCGGGGGCACTCCCGTGCGAAGGCTCATACAGGCCCACTTGTCCGCCAATGGAAGCGCTGGGTAACATGCCGATGGACCCTGTCAACATTGAAGCCTCATCAGTCAAAATATCGCCAAACATATTCTCGGTAACAATTACATCGAATTGTTTAGGATTACGAATAAGCTGCATGGCACAATTGTCAACATACATATGACTGATCTCAACATCAGGATAATCCTTAGCTATTTCATTAACCGTTTCCCTCCACAACCGTGAAGTTTCCAGGACGTTGGCCTTATCCACCGAGCAAAGCTGGTGACGGCGTTTGCGGGCGGTTTCAAAGGCAAAACGCACAATCCTTTCAATTTCAAAGGTGGAATAGCTTAGTATATCGGTAGCTTGCTGCCCCCCATCGGCAGTTGCGACCCGGCTTTTGTCCCCAAAATAGAGCCCTCCGGTCAGTTCCCTGATAACCATCAGGTCCACCCCGGCAATGACCTCCTCTTTGAGGGTAGAAGCCTCCATCAGGCTGGGAAAAAGGATACAGGGACGCAGGTTGGCATATAAGCCCAGTTCCTTTCTCAACTTTAATAAGCCCCCTATTTCCGGACGTAGATTAACGGGCAGACTTTCCCATCGAGGACCACCTATAGCTCCTAGTAATACCGCGTCTGATTCCCGGCAGACAGCGAGGGTACTCTCGGGCAGGGGGTGACCGGTGACATCATAAGCCGCCCCGCCAATCAGCGCTTCGGTAAACTGAAACTCATGCCCAAACTTTTCTCCAATTGCCTCCAGGGCTTTGATAGCCTCCGGTACAATTTCTATCCCGATTCCATCACCAGGGAGCACCGCAATTTTAAACATTATTTTGGCTCCTTATCTTTAACATAATTAATAAGCCCACCCTTGGCAATAATCCCCTGCATAAAATCAGGAAAAGGGGTAGCCTGATATGTGTCACCGGTTCTTAAATTTACTATTTTACCGGTTTCCAGTTCTACCTCTAAATCGTCGCCATCCATAACGGCAGCGGCTGCTTCGGGTGATTCCAGAATTGGCAAGCCAGTGTTGATGGAATTCCGGTAAAAAATGCGGGCGAATGAGTCGGCAATTACGCATGACACCCCGGCTGCCTTGATAGCGATCGGAGCATGTTCCCGGGAGCTGCCACACCCAAAGTTCTTGTCCGCTACGATCATGTCTCCCGGCTTAACTTTATGGGGAAAATCAGCATCCGCATCTTCCATACAATGGCGGGCCAGTTCCTGAGGATCAGAGCTATTCAGGTACCGCGCCGGTATAATAACATCGGTGTCGATATTGCTGCCAAATTTATAGGCTTTGCCGATGAACTTCATATAAACACTCCTTCGGAATACAGATTTTAACTGTTGCGGGCCAGGTTAGATGCTACTATTTCAATTCAATTTCCCAGGGTGGGGTTATTTGACCTTTTATGGCGCTGGCAGCGGCTACTGCTGGATTGCAAAGATACACTTCACTTTCGGGATGGCCCATCCGTCCCACAAAATTGCGATTAGTAGTCGCCAAAGCCTTTTCCCCTTTAGCTAATATTCCCATATATCCGCCCAGACAGGGTCCACAGGTCGGAGTGCTGACGACTGCGCCGGCTTCTATAAATGTCTCTATATATCCCCTACGCATGGCTTCCAGGTAAATCGCCTGGGTACCCGGTATAATAATAGCCCTTAGTTCGGAGTGAACCTTATTTCCCTTCAGGATAGCAGCAGCTATTTCCAGGTCCTCAATCCGCCCATTGGTGCAAGAACCAATAACCACCTGATCAAGTAATACCCCGGTTGCCTGGCTAACCGGCCGGGTGTTTTCTGGCATATGCGGAAAAGCTACGATGGGCTCCATGGATGTGACATCATATTCAATCGTCCGGGCATAGATGGCATCCGGATCAGAATGATAAATCTGGTAGGGCCTCTTTACCCGCCCTTTTATGTAATCCAGAGTTATCTCATCGGCTGCAATAATGCCGTTCTTACCGCCTGCTTCTATAGCCATATTGGCCAGGGAAAAACGATTGTCTATGGAGAGACTGGTGATAGCCTCACCGGTAAACTCCATCGACATGTAGCGGGCCCCATCAACCCCGATATCTCCAATAGCATGCAGGATAAAATCCTTGCCCCCTACCCATTTAGGGGTTTTACCATAATATATAAACTTGATACTTTCCGGCACCTTAAACCATGCTTCCCCGGTAGCCATGGCTGCACCCATATCGGTAGAGCCAACTCCGGTAGCAAATGCTCCCAGGGCCCCATAAGTGCAGGTATGGGAATCAGCCCCAATTATTAGATCACCGGGACCCACCAATCCTTTTTCAGGCAGCAAACAATGCTCAATGCCCATTTGGCCAATTTCAAAGTAGTTATTGATACCGTAGGCCTTGGCGAACTCCCGCATTACTTTAGCTTGTTCGGCAGATTTTATATCTTTATTGGGAGCAAAATGATCTGGCACCAGTACAATGCTATCCTGATTAAACACCTGACCTAATTCCAGTTTGTGAAACTCGGCTATGGCTATAGGAGCGGTTATATCATTGCCCAGGACTACATCCAGCTTACAATTGATCAACTCTCCCGGTGCAACGAAATCTTTATCAGCATGTGCAGCCAGTATTTTCTGGCTAATAGTCATTCCCATAATTGTTCCTCCGTTAATCAAAATTGATTTAGTGGCTAACCTTCCTGGCTGCTAAGGGTCTTCTCATAGTAATATTTATTTATGGCATTAATGTAAGATTTCACACTAGCTTCAATTATATCAGTGCTCAAACCCCGACCATTGTAAACCTTATCCTCAATTTGAATCTTCGAAGCAACTTCTCCCAGAGCGTCTTTACCGGCCGAAACAGCCTGTAATTTATATTCAGTCATTTTTCCGTAAATATCCGTAATCCGGTCCACTGCGCGGCAAGCCGCTTCTACTGGTCCTACACCGGTAGCCGCCGCTTCAAAAAGTTTATCCTCAATCGCCAGCTTAACCGTTGCCGTTGGAATAACGCTGGTACCGCAAGAAATATGCAGGTATTGCAAGCTGAAGCGTTCGGGAACTGCTTTGGCCCGGTCTTTCACCAGGGCTTCCAGATCATCATCATTGATTTCCTTTTTCTTATCTGCAATCTCTTTGAACCCGGCAAAGGCTTTGCCCAAATCTTCCTCGCTTAAAAGGTAACCCAGTTCCTGCAAACGTTCCTTAAAAGCATGGCGTCCCGAGTGCTTGCCCAATACTAAATTACTGCGGTTTACACCCACCAGGTCCGGGCTCATTATCTCATAGGTACGTCGGTCTTTTAACATCCCATCCTGGTGAATACCGGCTTCATGGGAGAACGCGTTGTTGCCCACAATAGCCTTGTTGGGCTGAATTACCATGCCGGTCAGTCCGCTTACCAACCTGCTGGTACGGTATATTTCCTGGTAATTAATGTTAATGTCTTGATTATAAAACGATTTCCGGGTATATAAGGCCATAATAATCTCTTCCAGTGAAGCATTACCGGCCCGTTCCCCTATCCCGTTAACTGCACATTCGATCTGACGAGCGCCATTTACCACCCCCGCTAAGGAGTTGGCTACCGCCATGCCCAGGTCATCATGACAATGTACACTAAGTATAGCTTGGTCAATATTAGAAACTCGTTCCATAATAGTACGGATAAATTTGCCAAAGTCTTCCGGAACCGCATAGCCCACCGTATCTGGCAGATTTACCACCTTAGCCCCGGCCGCTATTACCCCCTCGACCACTTTCACCAGATAATCCAGGTCACTGCGGGAAGCATCTTCCGCCGAGAATTCCACATCCCCGCAATACTTCCGGGCATATTTGACGGCCTCGATCGCCTGCTCCAAAGCTGCCTCCCGGCTAGTTTGCAGTTTATATTGCAGATGAAGATCGGAGGTCGCCAGGAAAATATGGATGCGGGGGTTTTCTGCATACTGTAGTGCTTCCCAGCCCCGGTCAATGTCGTTCCTGGTTGACCGGCACAATCCCGCTATAATCGGTCCTTTTACCTGCCTGGCGATGGCCTTTACGGCTTGAAAATCTCCCGGTGAAGCAATGGGAAACCCGGCCTCGATTATATCTACTCCCAGACGGGCTAACTGCCCTGCGATCTCCAGCTTTTCATCTACATTCAGACTAACTCCCGGTGATTGCTCGCCATCCCGCAGGGTAGTATCAAAAAGGTAAACCCTGTTTTTATCACCCATAGTAAACCCCCCAATCTTTCATTGATAGGCAAGGAACGGTTCCTCCGGCTCGAAAGTTATCCCTTAAGCAGCCCGGGGAACCGTCACTTAACTGTGCAGCATGGTCCAGGCTGCTATTTGCTTTCTTTCAGCCAGGGCATCATAGCCCGCAGATCTGCGCCGACGGTCTCAATCAAATGTTCCTTGTTGGCTTTCCGGAGCGCATTAAACTGAGGACGTCCTACCCGGTTCTCCAAGAGCCAATTCTTAGCAAAGACTCCGTCCTGAATTTCTTGCAAAGCTTCTTCCATAGCCCATCTGGCTTCTTCACCGATGATCTCCGGCCCTTTGATATAGTCGCCCCATTCAGCCGTATCGCTGATGGAGTAACGCATAAAGCCCATTCCGCCTTCATTCATAAGGTCAACAATTAACTTTAACTCATGGAAACATTCAAAATAAGCAATTTCCGGTTGGTAGCCGGCTGCCACCAGGGTCTCAAATCCAGTCTTAACCAGCTGGGTAACCCCGCCACATAATACACACTGTTCACCAAACAGGTCTGTTTCAGTTTCTTCTTTAAATGTAGTTTCGATAACCCCGGCTCTGGTGCAGCCAATACCGCAAGCATAGGCTAAACCCAGGTCTTTGGCCTTACCGCTAAAATCCTGTTCCACCGCCACGATGGCAGGAACACCCGCACCCTTTTCATACATACGTCTAACCATATGCCCCGGACTCTTGGGAGCAACCATAAATACGTCGACAAAAGCAGGGGGTACAATTTGCCCAAAATGAATATTAAATCCATGGGAGAAGCCTAAGGCATCACCTGGTTTTAAGTAAGGTTTAATCTCTTCATTATATACTTGACCCTGCAGCTCATCCGGGACCAGAATCTGAATAATATCACCGGCGGCAGCAGCTTCAGCAGTAGTCATAGGCTGAATTCCAGCTGCGATTACTCTATCCCATTCCTGTTGGGTAGCATCATCAAAAGGTTTTCTCAGGCCTACTACCACCTTAATGCCACTGTCGTTAAGGTTCTGAGCCTGGGCATGCCCCTGGGAGCCAAATCCTATTACCGCTACGGTTTTGCCCTTTAAGAGGTCCAGGTTTGCATCTGCATCATAATACATTTTTGCCATTATTTATTTCCTCCCTTTTCCTATTAATGTAGTAATGTATATTAAATATTTAAAATATTTAACTACTTGGTACCGCGTACCATAGCCACCTTACCGGTACGCACCAGCTCAATTATGCCAAAGGGCCGGAAGGAATTTTCCAGGGCATCTATTTTACCGCGGTCCCCGGTGGCCTCCACTATCAACGAGTTGCGGCCAATATCCACGATGCGGGCGCGAAAAATATCCACTATCTGCACAATTTCCGCTCTTACATTGTTATCAGCCTTCACTTTGATCAGTACTAATTCCCTATCTACTGCGCTCTCCTGGGTAATATCAATAACCTTGATAACATCCACCAGTTTATAGAGCTGTTTGGTAACTTGCTCAATGACCTTATTATCACCTTCAACTACAATGGTCATTCTGGACACGCCGGGATTTTCCGTGGTGCCTACGGTTAGACTATCAATATTGTAGCCCCGCCGGCGAAATAGCATAGCCACCCGGGTGAGTACCCCCGGCTTATTCTCCACAATAATTGCCAGCGTATGTTTATTCATTATCTTCACCTCCCAGCATATTTAGCAGGGACTCTCCAGGTGGTACCATGGGATATACATTAGCCTCTCGTTCCACCCAGAAGTCGATAATTACCGGGCGATCAGTGACCTGAAATGCTTCCCGCAGGGCTCCCTCTATCTCTTCGTTTTTGGTGACCCTGATCCCCACTGCGCCATAAGCCTCAGCCAGCTTAACAAAATCAGGCTGGTGACTCATATCGGTATAGGAATAACGCCCACTGTAGAAAAGTCCCTGCCATTGGCGTACCATACCCAGGAAGTGGTTGTTAAGAATGCAGATCACCACCGGGACCTTATACTGAACCGCGGTGCCCAGTTCTTGAATATTCATTTGAATACTGCCATCGCCCGCAATGTCTATAACTTTCATATCCGGGCAGGCAATTTTGGCGCCGATTGCCGCTGGGAATCCGTAACCCATAGTGCCTAACCCGCCTGAACTCAAAAAGGTACGCGGGGTTTTATATTGATAGAATTGGGCGGCCCACATTTGGTTTTGCCCAACCTCGGTAGTAATTATAGCCTCCCCCTGAGTAAGTTCATAAATCTTCTCAACCACATGTTGGGGCATAATCCGTCCTTCCGAGGATCGACCATAACGGAGCGGGTATTCATCCTTCCACCTCGAAATGGTAGTATGCCATTCACTCAGTTTCTCTCTAGCCTGCAGTCGGGGTATCAAAGCCTGCAGGGCTTCCTTTATTTCGCCTACGATGGGTACATCAACATCAACATTTTTACCTATCTCGGCCGCATCAATATCTATATGGATAATGGACGCGTTCGGAGCAAAGTGTGCGATTTTGGCAGTTACCCGATCATCAAACCTTACCCCCAGGGCAATAAGCACATCACATTCACCGATGGCATAGTTGGCACAGCGAGTTCCATGCATACCCAACATTCCAAGGGATAGATAACTCAATCCCGGAAAAGCACCCATGCCCATCAGGGTTGTGGTTACCGGTATCTTCATTTTTTCAGCGAATTCCTTGAGTTCGGGTGCCGCTTCGGATGCAATCACCCCGCCCCCGGCATAGATTACCGGCCTTTCGGCTTGATTGATCATCTCGGCCGCACTAATAATCTGTCCGGAGTTTACACCTTTCATAACCCGGTAACCCCTCATGCGCACCTCGTCATTATTATCTGTAAAGTCTATAGTTTTCTCCATTAAGTCTTTGGGTAGATCAACTACCACCGGACCGGGACGGTTGGTCCTGGCAATGTGAAAGGCTTCCTTCACAATTCTAGCTATATCTTCGGTTTTCTCCAGTAAATAATTGTGTTTGGTTATAGGTAGGGTTATACCGGTAATATCAGCCTCCTGAAAGGCATCTTTACCTATTAGTGAAGAGCTGACCTGTCCAGTAAAAACCACCATGGGAATGGAATCCATATAGGCGGTTGCAATTCCGGTAACCAGATTGGTCCCTCCCGGACCCGATGTGGCAATACAAACCCCGGTTCTACCGGATGCCCGGGCATAACCATCTGCGGCATGAACTGCTCCCTGCTCGTGACGAGCCAGAATGTGTTTTATGTTGGAATCATAAAGGGCATCATAAATTGGTAAAACTGCTCCCCCGGGATACCCAAAAACAACATCGACTCCCTCCTTCTGCAGGCAGTGTAATAAAATTTCGGCTCCTTTCATCTTCACTCCCATCACCTCCGTTATAATTCATTAATACTTGATACTTGATTGTATACTCATCTTCATAAAAAAGAGGTATAAGTATATTCTATAATATCTCAACCATTATTTACCATGTTTTTTGGCGGTCTTCAGCTATGGGGATCATTTTTAAACTTTAGTTGTCTTCCCCAACAATTGTTGGGAATTATCTGATAAATAGAAAAGCGGGCTGGGAGGCCCGCTAATAATCATCCTTTAGGGGCTAATATTACTTCTTAAATATTGCCCCGGTACTGGCTGATTGCACCATCTCAGCATACCTCTGCATATATCCGGTTTTAATTCGTGGTTCAGGTCTGACCCAGGTCAGCCTTCTGGCAGCCAGAATACTATCATCTACAACTAACTCTAAGCTTTTGTTGGGAATATCTATGCGAATTAAGTCCCCCTCTTCCACCAGGGCTATTAAACCACCAGCGGCTGCTTCAGGGGATACGTGTCCGATACAGGCTCCCCGGGTAGCCCCGGAAAATCTCCCGTCAGTGATCAGCGCTACATCTTGATCCAATCCCATTCCAGCAATAACCGAGGTAGGGGTAAGCATCTCCCTCATTCCCGGTCCCCCCCGGGGACCCTCATAACGTATGACAACTACGTCACCCGCTACTATTTTCTTATCTAGAATGGCTTTTACCGCCTCTTCTTCACTATCAAAAACCCGAGCCGGTCCTTCATGCTGCATCATTCCAGGGTCTACCGCTCCCTGCTTAACTACTGCGCCATCGCTAGCCATATTGCCAAATAGTACGGCCAGCCCGCCACTTTGATTATAAGGATTATCAACCGGCCGAATTACGGAGTAATCCAGGACCGGAGAATTGGCAATATTTTCTCCCAGGCAATGACCAGTAACGGTCATCACCCCCTTGTCGACCAGACCTTTTTTATCAACTTCATTTAATATAGCCTGCACCCCTCCGGCCTGATAAAGATCTTCCATCAGATGGCTGCCAGCCGGACTGATTTTACAAAGATGCGGCGTAATATTATTCAACTCATTAAACATATTCAGGTCAATTTTGACCCCGGCTTCATTGGCAATAGCCATGAGATGGAGTACTGAATTAGTAGAACATCCTATCGCCATGTCCATAGTCATCGCATTCTTAAAAGCGGCATCAGTCAAAATATCTCTGGGTTTAATGTCTTTTTGCCATAATTCCATAATCTTAATCCCAGCACTTTTGGCCAAGCGTATACGTTCCGAATAAACCGCCGGAATAGTTCCATTACCGGGCAAACCCATACCTAATGCCTCAGTTAGGCAATTCATGGAATTGGCTGTGAACATTCCCGCACAAGAACCACAGGTTGGACAGGCACGGTCTTCCAGGCAAGTCAGTTCCTCCATATTCATCTTACCCGCGGCCACTGCTCCGACTCCCTCAAAAACCTGAGTAACGCTTACTCTTTTATCGCCTGCGGTTCCTGCCAGCATGGGCCCGCCGCTAACGAATATCGACGGTAGGTTAAGTCGGGCGGCAGCCATGAGCATACCCGGGACAACTTTATCGCAATTAGGGATGAACACCAGGGCATCAAAAGCGTGAGCGGTAGCCATTATTTCTACCGAATCGGCAATCAATTCGCGGCTTCCCAGAGAATATTTCATGCCCATATGATTCATCGCAATACCATCACAAACCGCGATGGTTTGAAATTCAAAAGGCGTTCCTCCGGCCAGTCTAACTCCAGCTTTTACTGCTGCAGCTATCTTATCAAGATTAATATGCCCCGGCACGATATCATTATAGGAATTTACGATACCGATAAAGGGCTGCTCTATTTCCTTATCAACCAACCCCAGCGATCGAAAAAGGGACCGATGCGGAGCCTTCTCCAAACCGTTTTTTACCAGATTGCTTTTCATAACTATTCTCCTTATTTACATAATCCATTCAGTTGGCCTGATTGGTACATAATTACTCCCCAACATTTAGGCGAATATCTTAGCACCCTGCTCTTTTACCAGTTCCCGGAACCCGGTCAATAAACGGTCGAATACCGGTCCGGGTTTACCATCGCCAATAACTCTGGAATCAATGATAGTTACCGGGATCAACTCAGCTGCGGTGCCAGTTAGAAATACTTCATCAGCTACAAAGAAGTCATATCTGGTTAAAGTAGTTTCCTGGACCTCTATGCCCATTGATTTGGCCAGCTTGATAACTTCATTACGGGTAACTCCCTCCAATAGACCAAGGTGAATAGCTGGAGTTTTTAGCACCCCGTCTTTGACCATAAAGATATTATCGCCCGTACACTCCGCTACATAGCCCTCCTGATTCAAAAGGATTGCTTCCGGAACTCCCGCCATATTAGCCTCAATCTTAGCCAGGATATTATTCAAATAATTAAGTGACTTTATACGGGGATTTACCCCTTCAGGTCCGTTGCGGCGGGTCGGCACCGTGATTACCTGCATTCCTTTTTCATACATTTCGGCGGGGTATAGGGTAATCGAGGATGCAATACAAACTACGGTAGCAACTGGACACTTGCGGGGATCCAAGCCCAGGTCACCTTTGCCCCGGGATACAACCGCCCTTATGTAACAATCCTGCAGGTCATTTTGACGACAGGTTTCCAGAATTACTTCCGCCATCTCCGCTTTGGTCATAGGTATCTGCAGATTTATTACATGCGCTGAATCATAGAGACGATCCACATGTTCCTTCAGCTTAAATACACTGTTATGGTACGCACGTATGCCTTCAAAGACACCGTCGCCATAAAGAAACCCGTGATCAAATACCGAAATCTTAGCATCTTCCTCAGCCACAAATTTTCCATCCAGGTAAATTTTTAGCCCCATCCTTATCACTCCTCGAATTTATTTAAAAAAGGTTACAAAAAACCTCTCGTCCTTATCAGGGACGAGAGGTATTTCCCGCGGTACCACCCTGCTTGTCATACCAAAGCATGACCTCTTGGAGCACAAATTAAGGGTCTGTGCTTACTTGTTAACGGACTTGTTCGTCCGGCCCCACCTACTAAGCCCTGTTGCCAAGCTTTTCAGATAGCGACTCCGGAATGAGCACCCTGCCGAGCATCGATACCGGTTTGCAGCTACCCCGGTTCTCTGTTAATCTAGCCATAAGCAGGATCGTTTCCTTCATAGCCATTTTTAATGTGTTTCGAAATAGTATAAAGGAAGAATAACTCTAATGTCAAGATACCTTTCTGGTTTTCCAGCCTTTAGGTTTGGCAAATATTTTGTAATTGATCTGGGTCCAGCCTATCTAAAGACCCAAATGCCCTTTAGGCAAATTCAGTTTACGAATATATTCTTTCAACCCGATCTGCTTACGTTCTCCCTGCAAATAGCGCTGATGCTCCTTTTTCTTGATCTTCTTAAACATAGTCCACAGCAAACGAGTCCCTTCTTCAGTCTGACAGGCCTCGGATGGGCTCATCCCCCGGAGGGGGATTAAATGCGAATCATACCATTTATTTAGATACATTTCTTTTAAGGCGGATTCCAGCTCCGGATAGAGTCGTTTCACTTCCCCGGTAAGGATTTCAAATATCCCTTCTTCTCTGACTTCCAAGCCATCAAATTCCAGCGCATCATACATGTTGTTTTCAAAGCTCTGGCGAATTACCCCGATATCTTTATCACCAAATGCGGATACCGTAATCCAGTTGGAGCCTAAAATATATTCAGCTAAAAAGTCGGTCTTGCCAAAACATTTGTCTGACTGGTAGAAGACCTGGAATTCTCCTGCCAATTCAACGGTCAGGCTCGCTAGTTCACTGAGCCGACCAAGTACTTGATTACGGTCTTTTACAATGTAGCGGGCAGTTATGAAGCGCATACCATCTTCAAAAAAGGTATCCCGATTCTGGTTCAGGAGTATATCCTCAAAATTCATATATTGGCCATTCAAATAACTGTAGGCGCTGGTCAGGTTAAGTTCATATTTCCCTCGAGGGATCAATGGACCCATACGATCAATGGTGAACAGATTATGAAAATCCTCCGTGGAATCGTGGTCCTGAGCAATAACCACGAACTCGTCACCATTTATAACCATGTCGGCAATAACCCCGGTCATGAATGAGACCCCATGGTTGAAATCATCTTCGAAACACGTCACTCTCATATGTATTCCATAAGGTAGTTCTTCTACCTCCCGAATATTATCTACCCGGTCCAAAATCTCAAAGAGCGCATCTACATCCAGGATTTCATAAACCCGGCAAAAGACCTGCATGGCAAAAGGATTAAACTCCGAGCTGGCATCCAGTTTCTGGTTCTCAACCCGTTCCACCCAGGCTATTAACCAGTCTCCATTCATGGCCTTGGTCATATCGAATACATAGTCACTTCTATATACTTCATGTTCATACATGGTTATCGAGTAAGCAGTAATTGCGGCGCTGTTGCTGGAGCCCTTTACCTCTTGGGCCTGTCCCTCCAGGAGCAAGGCCCCCGGGTTCATAGCTCGGCTTAGCTGTTGTAACAACATTCCCTGCGACATACTGCTGGCGGATAAAATAGAGAACATATAGTTATAATCCTGACAACGCAGGGCATGGAAGAAACTATTAACCATTTGGCGCGGAGTAAGTCGGGCGGATAGTTTTCTCAAAGCAACATTGGCCTGAGCATTGCTGAAATCAGGCCTTTCGTCCAAATATTTCTGATATAAAAATTTCCCCGGCGCAGAGCGACTCATAAAACGCACATTAAATTTATAAGCTTCACTGATAAAATAACAACATTCATCATAGCTAATTTCCACCATATCGACTAAGCCTTGACGATCACCTTTAAATCGCTGCTCACTTATATCATCAGCGATATAAAAACTGTGCACCCCGTCTGAACTAAAAGTCAGAAAAAAACTCTCCACATACAAACCTGAGGCCGGCCTTTTCCAACCAATATCGATAGTCATTCGGCCGGTATGGCGGCTAACGGTAGCAAACGCCTTATAAAAATCGCCCCTGGCCACAGTGGGAACCCCCACCTCCAGACCGGCCAGGGCGTATTTAGTTAAAGCCCGATTACATACCGCCTGGAACTCTTTGCCATACTCACTTTTTACCAGTTGATAAAAGGCCACCATTTCAGGCTCATAAAAGGAAGACAGCCCCTCAATGACATCTGCTCTTACGTCATAGGGAATTTCCTCAATAATCTCCAGGATTGACAAGCTGCCTTCATTGGTGGAGATGAGTTGACCGATATCTTCGGCCAATTTTTTGAGCATCGTCCGTGGAAAACAGTTCTTTTTATTATTTCTCATCTTTTTCCCCTATATAAGAGTCATGTTTAGCATTTAGTCCAGAAATTAGTAAAACCCTCCGGAATATTATAACTATTTAAAGCTAATTTAACATTTTATTAGCTAGATGGCAAATACTCTCGGAGGGCAAATTGGGCTATTTATTTCATCTTTAGTTCCCATTTTAGACCAGTATTTAAATAGATAACCAGCTATAATTATGATCCTTTCGGCTAAAAATACACCATAAAGGAGGGATTTAGTTTGAACAGACTTCGCAGAAAGAATATTCAACGTAATCAGCACAAGTTTAACTTTGACTCCCTGGCCGTACCGATGGCATTTATCAACGGTCTGTTTTTCGGAGGTTTAGCCTTGCGAAAAATAAGACAGTATTGGGAAGGCGGACCCAGAGATTAGCCGCCCCCTCCTTTCGCTATAGAAAGAGGGGTAGACTGGTGAAATATTTCATCACTAGCTACCTCTTCTTATACATAATCACCGGCCCGAACTAAATCTTTCTACTCCCGATTTCCCGATACTTATTAACATATGCCCGGCGTAAAGGGAATGCTAATTATCTTCCTTGAATTGCGCACGTACCACGGGTCCAAATACCATTTGGGCTACCTTTTGGCCCGGTAGAATCTTAATCGGCTTATTAGTCACGTTTAGTAGCAGTATCTTAATCTCACCCATATGATCCCCGTCAATCGTCGCGGGGGCATTGGCAACGATAATTCCTTTCCCCGCCATACCGGCGCGGCTCCTTATTTGAGCTTCATATCCCGATGGAATCATCATCGCGAACCCGGTCGCAAAACTCTTAACCTCATTGGGATAAAGCACAATTTCTTCCTGGTAGGATACACTTATGTCACAACCGGCAGCACCTCTAGTCTCGTATTCCGGTAAGTGAGCCCATGGAACCAGCTTCTTAAACTTTACTTCAATCATTTCCATTTTACCAACCTCCCATTATATTATACCGCCTCAGAATTGGATACTTTGGTTCCCAATAATCCTGGGTAAAAATATGATTTCCAGACAACTGGAACATTTATTTGGGAAATGGCTCTTTTTCTTAGTACAATCACATTATAACACAGAGCTTAATAAGCACCTATATCTCATAGCATATTGCCAAAACTTCATTATTAACCCATCTCAACCAGCATGGATTCAAAATCCATTTCCTTCCTGCCTAAATTCATATACAATGAATGAAAACCATGTTGCAGGAGGACACCTATTTTGGATAAATATATACTAGCAGCAAATCTGCTCTTAATCATAGGCATAATAACCATTCTATGGTGGCAGCGCAGTATTCACCATGCAATTCATAGCCTGGAGCGTTTCCCCGATGCTATTAACCGGCTGGAAACCCGGTTAGTCACGCTGGAAAAAAGTCAGGCCTTTATTGCGCAGACAGTGAGTAACGAATTGTCCACGCTGCGCAGCGAATCTTCCAGTCAAGCTCAACTGGGCCGGGAGGAGATGGCTAAGAACCTGAACTATTTTCAGGATTCTCTATTAGCTCGAATGAGTGAAATCGCCGGTTTCCAGAAAAATCAACTAACTGTATTTTCCGAACAATTATCCCGCTTGACCGTCAGCAATGAACAAAGACTCGACCGATTACGCCAGACTATTGAAGAAAAGCTCAAACTGCTGCAAGATGATAACAATCAGAAACTAGAACAGATGCGCCTCACTGTGGACGAAAAGCTGCATGCCACGCTGGAAAACCGTTTGGGTGAATCCTTCAAACTGGTGAGCGAAAGGCTCGAACTGGTGCATAAAGGCATTGGTGAAATGCAATCCCTGGCTTCGGGAGTAGGGGATCTGAAGCGGGTCTTGACTAATGTAAAAACCCGTGGCATATGGGGTGAAATTCAGTTAGGCAACATCCTGGAGCAAGTATTAACCCCCGAACAGTATGCAACCAATATTAGCACCCGCCAGGGCAGCAACGAACGGGTTGAATTTGCGGTCAAGCTGCCTGGTTTAAATCGGGACTACGGAGAAGTCTGGCTCCCGATTGATGCCAAGTTTCCGCAAGAAGATTACTTAAGACTGATAGATGCCGGTGAAAAGGGCCTGGCCGACCAGGTGGAAGAAGCTGGCCGCCAACTGGAAAAGCGAATTAGGTTCGAAGCCCAGCAGATCCGGGATAAATATTTGGATCCTCCCCATACCACCGATTTCGGAATTATGTTTTTGCCTACCGAAAGCCTGTATGCCGAGGTAGTCAGAAGACCGGGATTACTCTCCTCCCTGCAGAATGATTGTCGGGTTATAGTTACCGGCCCCAATACCATGATGGCTTTGTTAAACAGCCTCTCGGTGGGTTTTAGAACCTTGGCGATT
>CAZYJA010000005.1:0-4520 GCA_964647245.1 uncultured Syntrophomonas sp.
ATCCCTATTTTCTATTGTGAATCTTGCGGAGAGACCATAATTAATAAAAACACCATTGACCGGGTAAGCCAGCTATTTACTGAACATGGCTCTGACATCTGGTTTGCCAGGGAAGCTAGCGAGCTATTGCCGGAAGGCTTTAAATGTCCGACCTGCAGCGGTGAGAAATTCAGTAAGGAAACGGACATCATGGATGTATGGTTTGATTCCGGTTCCAGTCACATAGCGGTGCTGGAAACTCATCCTGATTTGAGATGGCCGGCTGATTTGTACCTGGAAGGCAGCGATCAGCACCGGGGTTGGTTCAATTCTTCACTGTCAACTTCCGTGGCGGTGAGAGGGGTAGCCCCCTATAAAAAAGTTTTAACCCACGGATTCGTGGTGGATGAAAAAGGCTACAAAATGTCCAAATCGATGGGCAATGTCGTTGATCCCCTGGCCATGATTGCCGAAATGGGCGCTGATATATTGCGGCTCTGGGTATCGTCAGCAGACTATCGCAATGACATAAGTGTTTCTAAAAATATAATCAAGCAATCCAGCGAAGCTTATCGTAAAATAAGGAATACCTGTCGTTTCATCCTGGGTAATCTTTATGATTTTGTACCTGAGAACGATACAGTTCCCTATGATAAGCTTACTGAACTAGACAAATGGGCCTTACTCAGAATGGATAAACTGATTCGCCGGGTGAGCAAAGCCTATGATGATTATGAATTCCATGTAGTATTCCATGCGGTGCATAATTTCTGTACCGTTGATCTCAGCAACATCTATTTTGATGTATTAAAAGATAAGCTCTATTGCAATGAACCGAACGACCTGGAACGAAAAGCAGCTCAGACCGTATTATACCAGCTGATAAATAACTTGGTGGCCGTACTGGCTCCCATTCTGGCCTTTACCAGTGAAGAGATATGGGGCTACATTAAGAAAGAGGGACAGCCGGAAAGCGTACAATTACTGAATTGGCCTAGTGCTAATGATGAGTATATTAACGATGAATTAGAAGCCAAAATGGACCAGATCCTGGTATTGCGCGAAGTAGTTACCAAGGCCCTGGAAGAAGCCCGTATCAAAAAGGTAATTGGACACTCGCTGGGAGCCTGGGTCAGCATTTATGCCAATCCGGAATGGATGCCAATCTTGGCAAACACCGCCCAACTGGATAAAATATTGATCGTTTCCAAGGTAGATTTGGCAGCAGAGGAAATGCGACCAGCTGATGCCATCGCCTTAGAGGGGATTTCCGGCATCTGGGTAAAAGTCCGGGCTGCGGAAGGGGAAAAATGCGAACGGTGTTGGATTATTGATCTAACGGTGGGCGAGCAACAAAAACATCCTACTCTGTGTGAACGCTGCGCCGGAGTAGTGGAGAAAATGGAGGCATAACATGACCACGGTTGAAGAAGGAAAACGGATAATTATTACGGTCTTAGGCCATGACCGAGTGGGGATCATCGCGGCAATATCAGCTATTCTAGCTGAAAACCATATTAATATTCTGGATATCAACCAGACGATTCTGCAAGGATTCTTTACTATGGTTATGGTAGCCGACATTGCTGAAAGTAAGATCGACATAGCCCAGCTAAGAGAGGTCTTGAGCGGCAAAGGGCAGGAAATGGAGTTGCAAATAACGGTACAGCATGAAGACATATTTCGCTTTATGCATCGGATATAATGAAAGGGGACACACCTTCCCCTGCGGGTAAGGAATGTCTCCATAGGGGGAGAATGTATGTCTCCCCCTTGGTTTTTTATTCGCATATATTATAGGAGGTAGGAGTATGCCATTTAGTATCAGTAAGGATGAAGTATTAGAGACAGTCAGGATGTTACAAACTGAGAATCTGGATATTAGAACCATAACCATGGGTATAAATATCATGGATTGCCGGGCTCAGAATGGAGAGGAGACCGGGCGCCGGGTCTTTGAAAAAATTACTCAGCACGCATCCCAGCTGGTAAAAGTAGGGGATGATATTGAAAAAGAATACGGCATACCTATTATAAATAAGCGTATTTCAGTGACTCCGGTCTCAATTATTGCGAATGGGTTTTCGGTCGATGAAATGATTGCCATTGGTAAATATCTAGATCGAGCGGCGTTTGAGGTGGGCGTAAACTTCATTGGCGGTTTCTCAGCCCTGGTACATAAGGGGTATAGCAAGGGGGACCGGGCACTGATCGAGGCTATTCCGGAAACCCTGGCAATTACGGAAAGAGTCTGTTCGTCCGTTAATCTGGGTACCACCAAAGCGGGCATAAACATGGACGCGGTTTACCAAATGGGAGAAATAATCAAAAAGACCGCGCTGCTAACGGCAGAGCGGGATGGGCTGGGGTGCGCCAAGCTAGTTGTTTTTTGTAATGCAGTAGAAGATAATCCCTTCATGGCCGGTGCCTTTCACGGGGTGGGGGAGCCGGAGTTAACTTTGAATATTGGTATTAGCGGACCAGGAGTAGTCTTAAGTGCGGTTCGAAATCATCCTGACGTAAGCCTGGGCCATCTGGCGAATATTATCAAGAATACCGCCTTCAAAATAACCCGAACCGGCGAGATGGTAGGCAGGATTGCATCCAAGAGGTTAGATATCCCCTTTGGTATTGTAGACTTATCGCTGGCCCCCACTCCGGCTATTGGTGATAGTGTGGCTGACATACTGGAGTCTATGGGTTTGGAACGGGTAGGTGCCCATGGATCTACCGCAGCCCTGGCCATGCTCAATGATGCCATAAAAAAGGGAGGCGCCATGGCTTCATCCTATGTGGGGGGATTGTCCGGAGCATTTATTCCGGTTAGTGAGGATCAGGGCATGATCAACGCAGTCGAAGCGGGGGCCTTGTCCCTGGATAAACTGGAAGCTATGACCTGTGTATGCTCAGTAGGTTTGGACATGATACCTATTCCGGGAGATACTCCGGCGGAAATAATATCAGCCATAATTGCTGATGAAGCAGCTATTGGTATGATAAATCGCAAAACTACCGCAGTAAGACTTATACCGGTACCGGGCAAGACGGTAGGAGATTGGGTTGAATTTGGAGGGCTTTTAGGGCATGCGCCGGTTATGCGGGTAAATGAAAATTCACCGGCCCAGTTTATCAGGCGCAAAGGCCGGATACCGGCCCCTATTCATTCCCTCAACAATTAAGAATTCGGGACTTAGGTATTGAAGTCGGAAAAATTGGGATAATAAATAGAAGAGCGGGGTGGGTTTATTGAACAATGAACTCGATCCATTAGATGAAAAGGCTTACTTAAGGAGCCTGGGCAAAAAGATAGACGATCTGGCCCTTAGCATGGAAAAGCTAGGCATTGCTGAGTATGTGGAAATGCTGCATAGTCCGCGTCGCCTCTTCTTCACCAACTTCTGGGCTGGACTGGCGAGAGGCTTTGGTATGGCTATAGGTTTTACCATACTAGCAGCTCTGGTTCTATATTTATTGCAAAAAATGGTGATCTTGAATATGCCGATTATTGGCAACTTTATCGCTGACTTGGTAAACATCGTCCAGAACCATTTACAGGGAGGGAGCGTTTTCCAAAGCTATAGAATATGAGGTGTAAAAGATGGATGAACGAGATAGGCTACTAATTAAGAAAAATGAACTGGAACAAATGATAAAAAATAAGCAGGAAAAATTTACTATGCCATCCGACCTCGGAATAAATGAATTATCGGTCTATGCTTCCCATCCGGCTGATATGACTTCCCATCTTCAATCTTTAAATATTGAATTGGAACGTATCAATGATGAGTTGGCCCAATACCAGTCGGGACAATTGGGCTAATACTGCCTTTTTAATGGATTCTTAATTGAAAGAATGGGAAAAAAGGTATATATTAGACATGTAATTCATGAAGTGTGAAGGAGTACGGTGCCTTGAAAATAGGAGTCTTTACGGATAGTTACAAACCTTACACTAGTGGAGTAGTCACTTCAATCTCAAATTTCAAAGAAGAGTTGACTCGATTGGGACATGAGATCCATATCTTTGCCCCTAGTTACCCTAATTACGAAGATGTTGAGGAAAATGTATATAGATATTTCTCAGTTCCATCGCCGACTAACTCGGACTACACCCTAGCTATACCGATTTACCCGGGAATGAACAACATTGTAAAAAACCTGCATCTGGATTTGATCCATGTTCATTCACCCTTTACGATGGGCAGGTTAGGTTTGCGTTATGCCCGCAAGCATAACCTGCCTTTGGTTTTTACTTATCATACGCGTTATGACCAGTATGTGCATTATGTACCGTTGGCCCATGATTTGGCTAGAGAAATTACTATAAAATACAGTAGTAATTTCTGTAACCACTGTAATCACGTAATAGCCCCTTCATTTGAAGTAGAAGCCATAATAAAAAGTTTCAAAGTTGAAACGCCCATTTCGGTAATTCCCAGCGGAGTCGCCATCGATAAATATGAAGATGCAGATCCGACCTGGTTGCGGGCTCATTATGCCATCCCCGCCCATAACCGAATTCTCCTGTTTGTGGGCCGATT
>CAZYJA010000005.1:4530-25602 GCA_964647245.1 uncultured Syntrophomonas sp.
ATATTCCCTTCCTTATCGAGGCATTTAAAAAAGTAAAGGCCACTCAACCAGCTACTACGCTGGTTATTATAGCCCAGGGTCCCATGGAAGAGGAACTGAAGGAATTTACCCGGTCATTGCAGCTATCGCTCCATGACGATGTAATATTTACCGGGGTTTTGCCTTTTAGCTTCCTGGTCAATGCTTATTATTCAGCTGACCTCTTCGTTTTTTCCTCGCTAACGGAGACCCAGGGACTGGTACTAATTGAAGCCATGGCAGCCGGGGTGCCGGTAGTGGCCGTAAAGGCTTCGGGAGTCCAGGAAATGGTGGATGACGGGATAGAAGGAATTCTAACTCCTCTCGATACCGGTGCCTTAGCCGCAGCTATATGCCGGGTTTTAGAAGATAAAGAAATCTACCATAGGTTTCAGATTAATGCCCGAAAAAAGGCAGATCAAATGTCATCGCGTACTATGGCCCTTAAGTTGGAACAATTATATAAAGATCTGGTAGCTAACAGCACTTACCTAGCTAACAAATTGCCAGATATAACCCTAGGGGTATAGCATGCTGAATATTAGAAAGATTGCGGCTATTCTTACCGGTAAAGTGCTGATAGCTCTCAGCCAGATAGCCGGTAACCAGGGTACCAACTTCCCGGGTAGAATAGCACTCAGAATATATCCTCACCTGCTGAAGGAACTGGGTGAGAATACCCATAAAGATGTCTTTATCATTACCGGTACTAACGGCAAGACTACCACTACTAACATGATAGCCAGAATATTTCAGGAGAATGGCAGCAGCTATGTTCATAATGAAGCTGGGGCCAATATGGTGGCGGGTATTACTACCGCTTTTATTCAACAAACTAATCTCACCGGGCGGAAACCATTCGATTATGCTATCCTGGAGACTGATGAGGCCAATGTTCCGCTTTTGATTGACCAGATTAAGCCGCGCTTGATTCTGATCACTAATTTTTTTCGTGACCAGTTGGACAGGTATGGGGAACTGGATACCACGATCAAGGTAATTAAAACAGCGGTGCAGGGCACCCACATCGAATTGCTGTTAAATGCGGACGATCCGCTGCAGGCAACTTTTCAAAATCAACCGGGTCTAAAATACTGGTATTATGGTTTTGATTCCAGTAGTTATGACAGCCTGTTGGGGGCGGAAAGTCGGGAAGGCCGGTATTGTGTGCTTTGCGGACATGAGCTGGAATATACCCGCTACCATTATGCCCAACTGGGAAAATACCATTGCCCCCACTGTAATAATCAGAATCCCCAGTCCGACTTTACCGCTGCCAATTTACATATGGACCCCAGTATTCACTTGCAGGTTGGTAATCTGCCAATCGAAAGTCCTTATCAGGGGTTTTTCAATGCCTACAATATCCTGGCTGCAGTTGCGCTGGGCAAGCTGGCCGGAATACAGGATGAAGTCATCCAAACTGCCATTGCCAATTTCCAACCCAGTGCCGGGCGAATGGAGACCTTTCACATAAGAGGCAAAAGGGTTGTTTTAGTTTTGGTTAAGAACCCTACCGGATTAAACCAGAGTCTGGCCATGTTATCCCAGGATACTGCCTATAAGAACCTGTTTATTGCCTTAAACGACAAAGCAGCTGATGGGCGGGACATAAGCTGGATTTGGGATGCCGAGGTAGAGGTCATTACCGCGGAGAAAGCCCGAATACTTCGAGTAATCTGTTCCGGCAAGCGGAGCGGAGATATGGCAGTGCGGGTAAAATACAGCGGATTTGCCAGCGAAAATATCATAATTGAACCATCTTTGGAAGTCGGTATTGAGATAGCAACCCGAATGGATTGCGAGGTCAGCTACATCCTTTGTACCTATACCACTCTTTTTGCCAGCCGCAACATCCTGGCCAGAATGCAAAAGAAATATCCGGCCCCCGCACCTGGCCTGTTACAGAAGTCCCAATAGGGGAATTAGAGAATAAGATAATAGTCATGGGGTGGTGAACCAAATGGAGAAATTTACAATTGCCCATATGTATCCTGATCTGATGAACCTCTACGGCGACCGCGGGAATCTGGTCTGCTTAAAGAAAAGGATGGAATGGTATGGACTAAATTGTGAGATAAAAAGCATTCATCTGGGTGATCAACTGGATTTCAGCCAAATAGATATGATATTTATGGGAGGCGGCTCCGATCGTGAGCAGGGACTGGTCTACCATGACCTCATACAAAAGACCGATCAATTTATGACCCAGATAAATGACGGGATGCCGGCACTCTGCATTTGCGGAGCTTTTCAGTTGTTAGGAAATTACTATAAGTCATATGACGGTAAAGTAATAGATGGCTTAGGATTCTTGCCTTTGTACACTGAAGGTCGGGCCGGGCGACTAATAGGAAATATTTTAATTGAAAGTGAAATAAATGGGCAGAAAGTATCGGTAGTGGGCTTCGAAAATCACGGAGGCCGAACTTACTTTTCCGATCCGAGCCTGCAGAGCCTGGGGAAGGTAATCAAAGGTTATGGAAACAACGGCACCGATAAAACCGAGGGCGTAAAATATAAAAACCTAATCGGCACCTATCTGCACGGTCCGTTACTACCCAAAAATCCAGCTCTGGCCGATTTTTTCATCCACACCATGGCAAACCGGAAGGGGCTAACACTAGAAAAGGTGCTGGATGATACGATTGAGAACCAAGCACATGCACAGGTCAAGAAGAAGATAATATCTGGATAAAAATGTATAGATTGTATCTAAGCGGGAAAGCTATTAGCAAAATGTACCATAAGGGGTGGATAGCTATTAACGCCGATACCAATACACGGGCCTTATTACCTTTTCCCGCTGAGTTGATTCACACCAGGATTAGAGAAGTTCTAGCCGCCGACAATCCCGGAATAGATAAAATAATTGATTATCTAACTGAAAATAGCGGCAAAATGATCCGACCGCGGATGGTATTTCTGACCGCTTCAATGTCGGCCCATGACCCGTTAGTGGTCAGGGACATAGCCGTAGCGGTTGAACTCATTCATTTGGCATCTTTGATCCATGATGACGTTATTGACCATTCCATGTTGAGGCGGGGACGGGAAAGCATAAACAGCATCTGGGGTAATCATGCCAGTGTCCTCACCGGGGATTATTTGTTTGCCAGCGCGTTCAATCTTATCAACCAGCATGGTATGGAAGATATCATGGATAATATCACCACCACCATCCGCATCATGTGCGTGGGGGAAATTAAACAGATGGCCCTGGCTGGTGATCTCAATGTTACCGTGGACCAATACCTGGAGAAAACCTATGGCAAGACTGCTTGCCTATTTGCATCCAGTTGTAAAGTGGGAGCATTGGCAGGGTCTATGCCATACGAATCAGTAGCTGCCATTGAACAATTTGGACTATGTCTGGGGTATGCCTATCAAATACTGGATGACCTCTTAGACTTCCTATCGGAGAGCAATATACTGGGCAAACCGGTTGGAACCGACCTATTGGAGGGAAACATCACCCTGCCAGTTATTTACGCACTGAAACACCAGGATTATGGAGACTGGCTGCGTTCGCGGTTAGAAACTCGTCATTTAAATTCCCAGCAGATGGGGGAAGTAATAGAGGTCCTGATTGAAAGTAAAGCAGTTGCCTCCTCGCTGCAATTATCCCGTCATTTCATTGCCAAGGGATTGTGTTATCTAGATATACTACCGGTTAGTCCAGGTGTGCAAGAACTTAAGCTGATGGCTAACTATCTAATGGAAAATTACTATCGACAATTAAGTCATTATGATAGTCCAGGTTCCCAAGGGGTGGCCCGTTTATGAGTACTCTGGAAATCAAAAGCGAGAAAAATCGAATTGATATATCATTACATAATAGAAGCTATAGCCAAGCCCGAATCCTATTCCATTATATAACTTACACCCTTCCCCGGGTCCAAAGACTCTTAAAGTATTGGAAACTGGAAGCATCTAAATGCGTAGACGAAGAATTGCGAGTGCAAGCTGTAAACAGTATCACCAGCAAAGAATTTCACTGCCAGGGTGGAGCCATATTTGCAGTTTCTTATTCAGAGCAGGAGGAGTCCCTGACAAAGTTAATCGTTGCCTATCAAACCCTGTGTGACTACCTGGATAACCTTTGTGATCGAGCCAATTGCCGGGATGGAATAGCCTTTCGAGAGTTACATGAGTCACTCCTGGATGCCCTCGCCCCGGAAGCCGGGATGCACAGTTACTATCGCAGTTTTCCTTATCGGAATGATGGGGGCTATATCGCCAAGCTAGTAAATGAATGTCACCAGTGCCTGGAGCAGATGCCCTCCTACAGCGCGGTATATCCGGATATAATCCAGTTAGCCCAATTATATATTGATCTTCAGGTTAAGAAACACATTGATTGGACGCTTAGAGAAAAGACCCTGCAAGACTGGGCTATCTCCCATCTGCCTGACTATCCAGGCATACTATGGAATGAGTTCGCCGCTGCCAGTGGTTCCACTCTAGCCCTATTCGCTCTGCTCGGATTGGCTCTTCAGCCGAATATAAACCGCAGTGATAGTCAGGCGGTGGTGCAAATATATTTTCCCTGGATATGCGGCCTGCATATATTACTGGATTACTTCATAGATCAGGAGGAAGACTGGGCCGGAGGTGATCTTAATTTCACCTTCTATTATGCAGGTCAGGCAGAAATGGTAAACCGTTTAAAAATGTTTATTCGCGAAGCACATGCCAGGATTAGCCAGCTGCCAGATGCTCGTTTTGAGAAAACAGTTATCGAAGGACTCCTGGCCATGTATTTCTCCGATAAAAAAGTAAAAAAACAAGGATTTACTAAGATAGCTCGAGAATTAATCAATGAGTCAGGTCTAGGGGCCCGTAATACCTATCAAGTTTGTTCACTGGTCCGAAAATTCATATAAGGGAGAGGATAGAATGAGTGATGTAATCGATTACAAAATTTATGGTGATGATATGCAGATCGTGGAGATCGAACTAGATCCCGCCGAAGGAGTACGAGCTGAAGCGGGGGCGATGATGTACATGGAGCAGGGTATTGAGATGCAGACCTCTACCGGGGGCGGCATTTTCAAAGGCTTTAAACGCGCCATTACCGGCGAGAGTTTTTTTATCACCACTTTTCTTAATAATGGCGGCCGAAAAAGTAAATTAGCTTTTGGTGCGCCTTACCCGGGCCGAATAATTCCGCTAAATCTAAACCAGTTAGGCGGACGCTTCATTTGTCAAAAAGATTCCTTCTTATGTGCCGCTCGGGGAATCGAAGTCGAAGTAGCCTTTACCAAGCGGATTGGAGCAGGTCTATTCGGCGGTGAAGGCTTTATCCTGCAACGTCTGGAAGGTGATGGCTTAGCCTTCGTTCATGCCGGTGGAACCTTAGTGGAAAAAACTCTGGCCCACGGGGAAACCTTACGGGTAGACACTGGTTGCCTGGCAGCTATGTCTGCTACCGTGGATTATGACATTCAGTTTATCGGTGGTTTCAAGAACTCCCTCTTTGGTGGGGAAGGCTTATTTCTAGCCAAACTAACTGGGCCAGGCTTAGTGTACCTGCAGAGTTTACCCTTGTCCCGCCTGGCTGATCGCATTGTAGCTGCATCTCGATTTGGCAGCAATCAAGGTGAACAAAGAGGCATGGGCGGTATGGGCGGATTAGGTGGAGCCGTTCTGGGAGCAGGATTATTAGGGAGCTTCCTGGGCGGTGGAGACGGCGAATAACATGGTTCCATTTCCAGAGTAAATTAAAACCCCCGGAACCGGTTAACAACCAGTCCGGGGGTTAATCGTCTTCATAAATTAGAAGGGGAGAGGGGATAACAAATCTGGTCGAAACACCCGCTCCAATTAGGTAGCCAGATTAAGTACCTCGGTCGCTTCCGTCCAATCTTCCCGCAAGGATTCGGTTCCCATTAAGGTCCCGATATGCCCGCCTTCGGTAAGTATCTCCACCACATCCTCAGGCTTGGTGCTTATATATTTCTTAAGTGCAAAGGCTTGTGCTGGAGGCGTAATATCATCTTTTTTTCCAGCCATGATTATGACTGGACAGTTGATATTACGTAAGTCTATTGGTCTGCCATCTAATTTGAAGCTGCCCGGCTTAGTTAGATTGTTTTCTTTGAAGATATTTTTTATGATTTCCAGGTAGAATCTGCCCGGCAGCTTCTGGGTGTAGCCATACCATTTCTCAAAAGTAACAAAACGTTTGATCCCTTCTTCGTCCCCGGTATCAATCATCTTCCAGAGACGTTTGTATTTACGCATGTAATGTTCTTCTGGATGCATACTTTTAAACCCATCCAGGATATACTTGCCAGGCATCAAGCCATTTCCTGTCGCTACCAGGAGTTCAAAAAATGACATGGGAAGCTGGGCATATTCAATAATCTGCGACGGGGCAGCTGCAACATCGATCGGGGCCGCAGCTGACACCAGGGAAGCAATTTTGTCCTGATATAGGGAAGTATATATACTAGCCTGCCAGCCTCCCTGGCATTGTCCGACCAGATGTATTTTATATACGCCAGTCCGCTTACGCACTTCATCTACCGCCTCATCGGTGAGACGGATGTAATCGTTCATGCCCAAATCTTTATATTCGTAAGTCGCTGATTGCCAATCAGTTACTGACACGTCATAACCATAGCTTTGAAAAACTCTTACCAGACTCTGCGCCGGCGAATAATCTGCCAAAGCGGAGGAATGACCCGCCTGGGGAGGAAGGATAAGGACTGGTCTGCGAGAACTACTGGTTTTCTTGCCTGGAAAATGCCTCAGCTTAAGGGTTTGATTTTCATATACTACATTATTAGGCGTAGCCCATGTCACCTGTGGGTTTTCTACTTGCTGAAGAATATCCTGGTATATTTGCACCTTTTTATAGTTAGTAAAAAAATTCTTATTCATCTTCATGAACTCCTGGCCCATATCCCAAAAAGTAAACGTCTTGGTCTCTTTAACCGGCTCCATCTTCAGGCTCCCCTCGTTTTGAAAATCTACATTCCTAATTCCACAATGTTTTTAAAGTTTAATATCCTTACTCAGGATTTTAGTATATATTTCCGTTGTTAGAGGAATGTACTTTTCCAATTGTGGATCCAGGAAATATATCGGGTCTCTCACCAGGTCAGGATTAAACCCATCTTCGCGCAGGGTCTGTTTCAGCTCTTCGGAATCCTGATCCCCGTGCAAATCAGGCACAATACGGATAAAAACGGGTCGAGCATGTTCAGGCATACGGCGTTTGATATGCTGGCTGAGACTTTCCCAATCAAGATATTCACCCTCAAAGATTTTCACGGCCGCCATCCCGCAACGTCCTTCCAGTCCGGAAATTTTCATGCCATATACGACAGCTTCTTCAATGCCACCATAAAATTTGGTGATCACATCTGCTACCTGATGTGCTGATACGGTTATGCTTTTCCATCGATAAGTGTCTCCCAATCGATCCACATAGGAGATATAGTCATCGTCATGCAATTGTACCAAATCGCCGCTATTTAGGTACTGGTCTCCCGCACGAAGAACATGGGTCAGCACCATCTGTTCAGTAGCTTCGGGATCTTGAAGATAACCGGCAAATTTATTTAGTTCATTTATCTCACAAAGGAGCAACCCGACTTCACCGGGCGAGCATTTTAGAGCTTTTCCGTCTGCACCAGTCTTCATTTTGCCTGCTCGGAAATCATATTGAACAACTTCTCCCTGGCGGGCACCGTAAAAATTCAGGTTGCCACACATCTTGGCCACCTCTTCAAAATTAATAAAGGTGCCTACACCTTCGGTCATTGCAAAGACCTCAATGAAATGTTTCAATCCAAAACGTTGGCGGAATGGTTCGACGGTGTCTCTCAACGACCCTACACAAATCATTATTTCCAAAGGATTATCTGCATCATCCACCTTTTCCGGTTGGTTGTAAAGATAGCGCACCATTTCCGCTACCGAGATAACATAATTAACACCGTATACTCTCATGTCATTCCAGAAGTTATGTACTGAAAACTTCTGGCGGAGCACCATAGTACTTCCTGATATGATGAGAGCCGCATAGCTTAGACAGATACCACTATTATAATAAAGCGGCAAACATAAATATTGCACGCTCTGCTGATTCAAATGGGTCGAAAAGACAAATTGATGGCCTTTTATCAACCAGCGCTGATGCGTTACCGGCACGGCTTTACGCAAACCTTGGTGCCCGGCGGTATACACATAGAGCAGCAAATCCTCGCTATAAATCGATCCTGTGGTTGATGGGTTATTATCACTGCTGGCTGTGAGCAGCATTCCTAAATCAAGCATATTATCGGGAACCGGGTGTTTATCTTCCCCCCCCATTACGAAAATGGAGCCGGGAGACCTCATCCTGATCGTCGAGGCAACTTCTTCATATACATTAAGCAGTTCCTGATCCACAATAATGGCTCGGGCTTCGCAGATGTTAATGTCATGGGCCAGCACGTCACCACGTATACCAGTATTGACTAGTGATACAATGACGCCGAGTTTGCTTAAACCACTCACCGCAAAAAGGTAATCGGGACGGTTTCCCATTAACAAAACGACCACATCGCCTTTAGCGAAGCCTTGCTCATTGAAATAATTAGCATAACGATTGCTCTGACGATTTAGTTCTTCATAGCTTATTCTGCGGTCCTGGTATATCAGTGCAGTCTTATCACCCTGATGGCAAGCCAGTTTTTCGAGTTCCATCCCCAGTGATCCTGGCTGATTATGCTGCAAGTTTAAAATTGTCTCCCAATGGTTTAGATCCAAATCTATCGTACCCCATATCTATATTTCCTACCGGCATCATCTGAATATATCAGCACCCCAACAAGTGCAATAGGTGCGAATCATACTGACTGTACGCACCTATTCCAAAATCTAAGAATGGGAAGCCAACCAACCACTGATAACTGGATATACTACGTCTTTGGCATGCCGGCCGAAAACCAGTCCACCATGGCCTACTGGATATTCAAAGTATGTTTTATCAGTTGCAGAAAAATGATCCATGGCTGCTCGGGCTTGTCCCGGAAGCACTAAATGGTCTTTTTCTCCGGCTAATACCAATAGATTCGACGTTATTTTGGCAAGCTCTACTCTTTGTCGCTGAATGATAAACTCATTTTTTACTAACTTATTTTGCTGATATAGATCCTTTATCCACTGTCGGTAGACTTCGCCGGGTAAATCAATATTATCGTTCACCCATTTATTAAGAGCTTTCCAGGCCTCCAAAGGCATTTCTTCGTCTATCGCTTTCCACAAGCGGGTGTAGGTAGCCCAGTAATTGGTGACTGGCCTTAACATCTTCACACCTCGATCGATAAAGTCTTTGGGAATCAGTTCATAGGTGTTGACAACTTTATCAGCATCATAGTCAGGAGCCTTCAACCATGTCGAGGCTACGCCCGCATCTAGAAAATCAATAGGGGTAGCCAGCAACATCATATTTTTCACGGTCTGAGGATAGAGAGCGGCATACATACTGGCAATAGTACCCCCCATACAATAACCGATCATGGTTATTGCCGGGCATTGTGAAATCTGTCGAACTTTTTGTACTGCTCGAGCAATATAGTCATGGACCAGGTTGCCAAAGTTCAGCTGTCGATCCTCCCAGGCAAATTCGCCCCAGTCCAGTAAATACACATCAAAACCCTGGTTAGCCAAATGCTCGATCAGGCTCATCCCCGGTATAAGATCAAGAATATAAGGCTTATTAATCAAGGCATATACAAACAGAATAGGGGGTTTGAACTTTAGTCCATCCGGGGCCACGTAGCGATATAGTTTAGCTTTATTTTTCTTCCACAAAATGTCTTTGGGACTTAAACCTGTTTGTGGATCAGGATCGAAATGCAACATTTCTGTCCACTTTTGGGTGCTGGTCAGAAAATTATCATAATTACTCTGCATCTGCAGTCTTATTTCATCTACTGATCCACTCAGAAAAACGTCTTTCATGAGCTGACTCCCCCCAAGAACTTTTCTGCCGGGCTTTCATGATATGCTTCCTCGGCGGAATGACTATGGCTATGCCATCGGTAATCATTTCATTATGCTGATTAAAGCAACTAGTTCTTAACTTCACTCGTCCGGCCGGCATCAACTCCATAACCTCCGCTTCTGCCGTGATCGTATCATCTATAAAACAGGGTTTTACAAATTTAATAGTCTGACTTTCATAAATTGTCCCGGCTCCCGGCATTTGATTTCCGACAACATTGGAAATTAGCCCCATGAGCAACATGCCATGCACAATCCGTCCTTTAAAATGCCCGTCTTGAGCGCGTATCTTGTTGACATGCAACCAACTAAAATCACCGGTGATCCCAGCGTATCCGTATACATCTGATTCTGTCAGCGTCTTCTCTACATATCCAAGATCCCCGACTTTGAGTTCACTATAAATATGTTCGATCATCAGAGATAGAAACCCCCTCTTCAAAGTGACCTTATTTATACATTACAATCATTTTGGCTCGGCTGAAATCGCTTGGTTTTCACTGACTGATTTTTTAGCAGGTACAGCAGCTTTGGTCAGTTTATCAACCTTCCTGCTAAGACTTGTCATTTCCTTGCGTAATAACAGCATTTCAAGCTTGTAGTCTTCTATGCTTTTCTCCAGGCTCACCAATTTATCATCGATACTTTTAGTTAAAATAGTATCCGTTGTATTATGTTGCAAAGTATCAACCATGCTGAGCATGTTATCTGCCATTCTTCTTACGTTATCCACCAATTGGTAGTCCAACGCATCTACTTTTTCCTCCACGGAAATCACCAGTTCAGCAATTCGGGAGATATCTTTCTTAGATGGTATAATGCTATATTCCAACAACTTCTCGGAATTTTGCCGATTTATTTTTTCCATTGAAAGTTGCTGTTCTATAGTCTGGTTCAACATTTGTGAAAAGGTTGCTGTACTGACGTATTCATTAAATGACTCCGACAAGGCCTTTTCAGTTTTGAAATACATTTCTTTCCACAACTCAAGGTAATCTGGGAAAATTATATTTTTATCTTCCGCCTGGCCCTTCTGACTTGCTTGCTCGGACATGATTTCAACTTTCCTCCTTCTCCCGGTTTATCAATGTAACATTTCAATATCGGAAGTAAGACATAAAATTGTTCCTGATAAAGCCTACATATTTTGTACTTTCTTACTAAGCTCTTCTACTTTTTTATTCAATTCCTCAAAATAGCTAACTGCCGGTTGTGCATTTTCCAAAGCGGTATTAACAGCTTCCTGAATCATACTCTGCATCTGAACCTGGTTATTCTTAACTTGTTTCATTAATTCATCCATGATTTTACTATTCTCCTCACGAGCCTGCTTACTTTGTTCCAGGTACTTTTTCAGCATGTTATCGAACTGTTCTTGAGTCCAGGAAATGCTACCCAGACCCACCAACCACAAGTCCCAATATTTTTCCATTAGAGTATCAGCAGTTGCAAAACTATTCTTGACATTTTCTTGGGTATTCATAAAATACAACACTCCTCTTCGTTTTTCTTAATTGGCTATAAAAAATTAGACCAAAATGGTGAATTAAGCTTAACCTTATATTATCCAATATGGGGAATACTTGTCAATGAGCTTAGATATACAATTGACAAGTATTTCGCCATATTAGTACTGCCAACTGCAAATATCGATGAAAATCGAATCATTTGGAATCTTTACATTTTTGTCAATGAACATAACACAAAGCCCCTGCTAAAACATTTTCGCAGGGGCCATCTGACAGTCTTAAGTATCGGTATATACCCAGGAGTAGAAAGGAATTATATGTTTGTAAGATTATACTTTTCCACCATTAGCCTTCATAATTGCTACTGCCGTTTCCACATTATCTTTGGAGGTAACCAATGTGACCAAATATGCCTCACCAGCTAAATTATCATCATTGATGCCTCGCCCACTCTCTGAATCATTAGCCGCGATTAAGGGATTTAGGCCATCATCTATCCCCATACTGTTGGAATAAGTCGTCACCGCATGTTCATTCATGGCATTGTTTATGGGATTGTTATATTCGCTATCATTAACCACGCCAAACCGTGAGATCCTATCTATTTGAATAGAACCAGCATCAGGTACCATTCCTACCTGCTGTTTCAATTCGTCCATGGCCTTCTGGGCCTTAGTACTGGAAGGGAAGAAGCCCAATATACTATGTTCATTTTTATCTAACACCACCACCAGAATCACCCCCATCGCTTTTTACTTAATTTGCCTGATTATGGGGGGGATTATGCTTGTAAAATTAATTCTTCAAAAAAAATAAAACATGACATAATACTGTCGTATTTAAAGCTTATTTATAAATAAAGGAATATTTAGCAGGAAATAATTACATAATATAGAAGCTCAAGTATAGGTGAAGAAAAAGGATAACGGAAGTGAACTGTGTGGCAGCCTAATCAAAACATACTTAACCATCTACCCTATTCTTTTAAGAATCAAATTTTTGGTAGTTATTTACTTAAGTGATAAGACCATAGCCTTAGTTTTGAATTAAGAAGGATGTTGAACTGGGAATCACAAGTATAGCTATTTGCTTTTCGAAGCTGTTAGAGCTTTTGACTGAGTCAAATAGACTAACCATAAGGTACTCTTTAGTTCATCTAAATGTATCTTATTAAAATTTGGGTAAATTGGCCATTAAAACAAAGGAGAATCTGCCGTGGAATTTTACGCACATACAAAAAACGAAGACGGAGAATGGCATTATCTTAAGGAACACTTAATCGCAGTAGCCGATCTAGCCAAAGAAAATGCCAAGGGATTCTATAAGGGACATGTTATACAATTAGCGGAGTTAATCGGTTTATTCCATGATCTGGGTAAGGTCCACCCCGGTTTTCAAGATTATTTAATTGCATTAGATGCAGGGGACACTCATAACAAAGTACCCCACTCTCCCTGGAGTAGTCGGTTTGTCTATCTTACACAAAACAACTCACCTCTAAGACACGTGTTAGGATTACCAGTTGCTGGTCATCATTCTGGTATGAACGAACCTGGTAATGTGACAGTTAAACTAAAAAATTATGATCAAGAGCAAGAAATGGTTAATCAAATGGCAACCGTGGCTAAGGAGATTACCGAAAAGAGATTAATCCTTCCAGTTAAAATACCATCTATGGCCTCTTTACAAATAGAATTATTGATTCGAATGTTATTTTCGGCTTTGATCGACGCAGATAGATTAGACACCGAAGCTCATATGGCCCCGCATAAAACGAATTTACGTGTGGAAAAGGCCTCATTAGAACAATTAGCCGTAATATATCGTGAGAAACAGAAGGCTTTCGTCGGGCAAAATGTAATAAACAATCCGACTCTTGTTAACGGGATTCGTAAGAATATATATGAAGAATGTTTGACTCAGGCTATTAGCAAACCAGGTTTATTTCGTCTGACTGTACCGACAGGAGGAGGAAAAACTCGAAGTGCGTTAGCTTTTGCTTTGGAACATGCAATAAATAATGGCCAGCAGAGAATTATTATTGCCTTGCCTTATACCAGCATTATTGATCAGACTGCCCAAGTATACCGTGAAATATTTGGTGAGTACGCGGTTTTGGAACATCATAGCCAATTGGAGATTAAAGATAATGAAGAACAAAACAAGGGAATCCTAAGATTGCGACTGGCCGAGGAAAACTGGGATATGCCTTTGATAGTAACCACTACAGTTCAGTTGCTTGAGAGTTTGTTTTCGAACCATCCATCCCGATGTAGAAAATTACATAATATATCGCAAAGCGTTATCATTTTCGATGAAGCACAGACCATGCCAGTAGAATTACTAAAACCAACATTTCAGGTTATTCGCGATTTAATTGAGAACTATGGTTCTACAGTTGTTTTATCTACCGCAACCCAACCGTCATTGCAAGGTGCCTTTTTGCATGAGTTTGCCGGTATGGATATTAAGGAAATAGTTCCAGACTATGAGAGAAATTTTAAAGATTTAACACGGGTTCGATATAGCAGGATACCTAAACCCGTATCAATGGAGGAGCTAGCAAGGGAAATATCTAAACATTCACAAGTTCTTGTTATTATGAATACCCGCAAACAGGCAATTGGTCTGGTTAAGGCATTAAATAGCGATGGGTGTATGCATCTATCTACTCTATTATGTGGTATGCATAGGCGGCAAATTTTGAAAGAAGTTCGGAAAAGACTGGATGACAAGATGCCAATACGCCTTATCAGTACCCAAGTGGTAGAAGCAGGTGTTGATCTTGATTTTCCTGTGGTTTATAGGATTTTAGGTCCCCTTGATCGTATAGCACAAGCAGCTGGAAGGTGCAATCGGGAAGGGATCATGGATTATGGGAACGTTATGATTTTTGAATTGACTGATGAACAATCACCCCGGGGATCATATAAAGCAGGGTTAGAAATGGCTAAACTTATTCTTGCCGAGTCTGATTCACCTGATATATTGAATAATCCAAGTATATTCCAGGAGTATTTCTCCAGATTGTACAATACCATGGGAAATGATCTTGACAAGTATGAAGTACAGAAAATACGAAAACAGCTAAATTATCCTAAAACCGCCGAAGTTTATCGTTTAATAAATCAAAATACAGTATCAGTAGTCGTGAGATATGGCAAATACAATCGACCGCTAAATGAGTGGCTGAAATATCCTGATAGAGTTACATGGCGAAAACTTCAACCGTATCTGGTAAATATTTATGAATGGGAGTCAAGGAATCTTTTTAGAAATGGACTCCTTACAGAGTTGACTAAAGGACTATATATCTGGGAGGGGGTATATGACAAGTTAACGGGGATTAGTGCAGTAGAGTCGGACCCAGCAGATTATATTGTGTAAAGGGGGGTGATTTGTTGGAAAGTAAGGAGAATTATTTTGATGTTTCTGTCAAGGTATGGGGGGATTTGGCCTGTTTCACAAGACCGGAATTTAAGGTTGAGCGCGTAACTTATCCTATAATGACTCCATCTGCAGCTCGAGGTGTCCTTGAAGCTATTTTGTGGAAACCTGAAATACGGTGGGAAATAAGAGAGATATGGGTGCTAAATCCAATCACGGAATATGCAATACTTCGCAATGAAATTGATAGTCGGCAAAGTCCAGACGGCAAGCCTATTATTGTGGAGGACAAGCGTCAACAACGAGCCAGTCTCTTCCTTAAAAAACCTGCTTATTTGATCAAAGCTGATATCAGGCTTAAAGAGACAACTTCTTTTCCTAAGAAAAAATATATAGAACAATTTAATCGGCGATTAGGAAAAGGACAATGCCGTCATCAACCATATTTAGGTACAAGAGAGTGCTCAGCTTGGTTTGAGCAGACAACTGGGGACGAAAACCCTATTGAAACTAATATGACCATAGGTAATATTCTGTTTGATATTGCTTTTTGCCAGAGTACATTGCGCAAAGAAATGACCTTTATTGAGCACCAAGTTGGGGAGGCAAAAGAAGTATGGGGATTTCACCAGCCCTTATACTTTAATGCGGAACTAAACAACGGAATTATGAAAGTACCGCTAGACAAGTACAAAGAGCTGTACGGACTGGAGGGCATTCATGTTAAAGGAATTAGTTGATAAAGCAGATAAGTTGTCCATTGAGGGTGAATTATTGCCCGTAGGATATGGAGTGTATAAATCAGATCCGATTAAATATGTTATCCATATTTATCCGGAAAAAGATCCAACTCAAATTGAAATTGAGGAATACTCAGGTGAAAACAGAGCACGGGCTAAATTATCAACGAGAACTGGATTGACAATATTTCCTTATCCGTTTGCGGATGAAATGGGATATGTATTTGGCATTTCAGAAAAAGAGGATGGTACTAAAGATAAGAATGCAGTAAAAAAACATCTTGAGTATATGGCTTTATTTGATGAAATCCTTTCTTCAGGATACTTTAACAATGATATATTGGTTGAAGCTACAATTTCCGTTAAGAAAATAATAGAAGAAGGAGTTGCTATAAAAGCCCTAACCGGAAAACAAACATTAAATAAAACGGGGCTTACTTTTGTTTATGAAAAAGATTATTTAAAAGGCAAGCTTTTACATGAACTTCAAGAAACCAAGGAATTCTGGTCAGAGAAAGTTAAGGAAAAGGTTTGTAGTGTAGCTGTAGAGCAATGTAGCATTTGTGGAACAGTTGACAAAATAGTAAAAAATGTACCGTTGAAAACAACCTTTAAGGGATCGGATCGGCAGATATCCAGTTTAAACAAAAATGCATTTGTGTCTTATCGATTTCAGGATAAAGAGGCTCCTCTTGGTATTTGCCTGTCATGTGCAGATCGAGCCGCCCAAGCATTGACCTTTATGATCTCAAATAATTCAACCGATATTTATGTTGATAAATCTGCGAATGGCAAAATTAATAAAGATAGTTTGAGAAATCAGGTTGCTGTTTATTGGTTGAAAGAAGAATTTGAGATCTTCATTGAGGAGACAGAATATAATTTGACCGAATTAATTCCAGTTCCGCTTACGTTGCCAACGTCTATACAAATTGAAACTACTGAAGAATTAATAAATAAATTTCTTAAAAGTCCTTGGACAGGCCAACAGCACACTTTGAATTTAGAAGATAACACCTTCTATTTGGCCATTCTTTCTCCTAACGGACCCGGTCGAATTGCTGTTCGGGATTGGATTCAAGTGGCATCTGCAAACATTAATAAAAACCTAACACAATACTTTGAAGCAATGAATATTGTTGACGCTTACGGTAGAAAACGAAGACCATATGTTATCCAGGATCTGTTGGAGATCATTCCGGACATTGATCCTAATATGGGCCGTGCATTGATTAGAAGTGCCTATTTAGGCGAAAAACCACCCTTTTCTCTTTTTCAATCGGCTATTAGACGTTTACGTGTTTCAGGAGCTAGAGATGGTAGTCTGGATAGTAAGGGGAAAAAAGATAGCAATAAAAAGAAAGGTATCGAAAATATTGAGATTTGGCAAAGACTATGCACCATAATAAAATTCTATTTAACCTTTGGAAAGGAGGAAGCAAAAAGTATGGAAATAATGGATAATAACCGAGATGTTGCAGCTTATCAATCAGGACGTTTGCTGGCGGTATTGGAGCAAATCCAACGTAGGGCTGCTACGGGGAAGTTGTCGTCAACGATTGTTGATCGTTATTACGGATCGGCTTCTACTGCTCCATTAACGATATTCCCTGGTTTAATTGGTATGGCTACCAAGGCCCATATGCCAAAAATCCGTAAGAACAATCGGGGTTATGTTGAACTTGAAAAACTATTGGAGGAGGTAATTAAGAAAATTGATGAATCCGGGGGCTTTTCTAGAACTCTTTTGCTAACTCAACAAGGAGAATTTGCGTTAGGCTTTTATCATCAACGTGCGGAGTTTAACACGAGTTTAAAAAAATAAATTGAGGAGGGGAAAATATGGATTTATATCTTGATCCTACTAAACGGCATGATTTTGTTTTGCTTTTCGATGTAACCAATGGTAATCCCAATGGAGATCCAGATGCAGGGAATATGCCAAGAACCGATCCGGAAACTAGCCATGGATTTATTACCGATGTAGCTCTCAAGAGGAAAATTAGGGATTATGTTGCTTTGGCTCATGGGAAAGAAATATTTATTCAAAGTAAATCAGCATTGAATACACTCTATTATAAAGCAATGGCTGATGAAGGCTTTGCTTTTCCTGAAGTTGAAATAATAGATGAAGAATTGTTTGACTGGCTGGCAAGTGAAGGGTCTGAAATATTTGAGATAGACGATGAAGGTAAAAAGGTTAAATATACTAGTGAATTCAAAAAAGCTAAGGATGTCATAGACAAAATCAATGAGGAGATCGATGAGGTTCCAGCTAATCTTAAACCCAAAATTGACAATTTAGCTAAAGCGATAGTTGAATCTGGGAAAAAGCTTAAATCGCTAACTACAAGAGATCGAGATAAAATTAAAGAACATATGGTTAAAAAATACTACGATATCCGTGTGTTTGGAGCAGTTCTTACTGCTGGGACAAATGCTGGACAGGTTCGCGGGCCAGTGCAAATAACCTTTTCAAGATCTATTGATCCTGTTTTTCCAATGGACATAAGTATTACCAGAGTAGCCATTACCCGAGAAGCCGATAAGAAAAAGAAGCAAACCGAGATGGGGCGAAAGGCTATAGTTCCATATGGGCTTTATAGGGCACATGGATTCTATAATCCCAAATTGGCCGATAGGTTAACATCTATAGGGAACCCGGTTAGTTCTGATGACCTAACCATTTTGTGGGAAGCACTTAAGAATATGTTTGAGCAGGACAGATCAGCCGCGAGAGGGGAAATGACCTGCAGAGGGTTATATGTTTTTAGCCATACTGATGAAAAAGGGTTAGGTAATGCACCAGCTCATAAGTTGTTTGAACAGATTCAAGTAAAAGCAAAAGACTCTACAGTACCAGCTCGCTCTTTTGATGATTATATTGTAACTATTAACAATGATCAAATACCACGCGATATAAAACTTGAACCAATGGTTTGAGGAAGTTAAATGTACGCTGAAAATGAGTTCTTAATGCTTTCAGGTCTCCAGCACATAGCCTTCTGTGAACGGCAATGGGCATTGATTCATATTGAAAAACAGTGGGAAGAAAACCTGAAAACAGCAGAAGGACGAGTTATGCATGAGCATGTGCATGACCCTGACTATAAAGAGAATAAGCCAGGTGTAGTTGTGGTGCGTGGAATGGCTTTGGCATCGTCCCGGCTTGGATTATTCGGATTTGCAGATGTGGTTGAATTCATAAAACAGCAAGGAGATCAAGGTATTAAGTTGCCTAAAAGGGAAGGACTATTTTTGCCACGCCCGGTTGAATACAAAAGAGGAAAATCCAAGCAGGGGGATTATGATCGTTTACAATTATGTGCTCAGGCCATCTGTCTGGAAGAAAAGTTTAACTGTAATATAAAAGAAGGCGATTTATTTTACGGGGAAACCCGTAGGCGTGAGATTGTTAAGATTGATGTTAAACTCAGAGGAGATGTGGAAAAATTATCGGAACGAATGCAAGCTCTTTACCGAGAAGGAATTACTCCTGCACCTAATATGAAGCTTAGCGTATGTAAGAACTGTTCTATGGAAAACATTTGTCTGCCAAGAATGCGCATGAAAAAGAGTGGCAAAGAGTATTGGACCGACATGTTGGAAGGTGAATAAGACTATCGAAAAAGAGGTGAGCTTTTGCGGCGTCTATTAAATACCCTATATGTGACTACCCCTGATTCATACCTGGCTCGCGAAGGCGAAAATATACTCATCCGTATAGGAGAAGAAACTGTTTTTCGTGTGCCGGTTCATAACATGGAAGGTATTGTTTACTTCGGATACCCTGGAGCCAGTCCTGCTTTATTAGGGCTATGTGCAGAGCGAGGGATAACAGTAAGTTTCTTGACTGAATACGGTAAGTTTCTAGCTCGTCTTGAAGGACCCCAAAGTGGCAATGTACTGTTGCGACGCAGACAATATCGTATGGCTGACGAAGAAAATAAAGTATCCCTATTGGCTAATTATTTTATAGCTGCAAAAATCATGAACTGTAGGTCAGTTCTACAAAGGGGAAGGCGTGACCATCCTGATAAGGTAGGCGCAGATATAGAACGAAGTATAGCGTTAATGGCTAGCTCAGCTAAAAAAGTTATTGCTGCTGATAATTTGGATGAAATACGTGGATTGGAAGGGGATGCAGCTCAAAGATATTTTTCCGAAATAGATAATCTTATTTTGGATCAAAAATCAGACTTTTTCATGGTGGGTAGAAGTCGCAGACCACCATTAGATAGGTTTAATGCACTGCTGTCATTTTTTTATACCCTTTTAGTTCATGAAAGTAGATCAGCATTGGAAAGTGTCGGGCTAGATACTGCGGTTGGTTTTTTACATAGAGATAGGCCAGGACGTCCAAGTCTGGCCCTGGATTTAATGGAAGAACTGCGTCCATATATGGCGGACAGGTTTGTGCTGTCTCTTATTAATCGGAAGCAGATTAGCAAGAACGACTTTGTTGAAAATGAAAATGGTGCTGTCTACGTTACTAAAGATATTAGAAAAACACTATTAACTGCCTGGCAAAAACGTAAGCAGGAAGAAATAATTCATCCTTATCTAGGCGAAAAAATCCCATTGGGATTATTACCATATACCCAAGCACTACTACTAGCTAGATTCTTACGTGGAGATTTGGATGCATACCCGGCTTTTATCTGGAAATAAGGGGGTGGTTTTATTATGATGGTACTAATTACCTACGATGTTAGCACCGTGGATAAAGGCGGGCAGAAACGATTAAGAAGGGTTGCTAAAAAGTGTGTCGATTCGGGGCAGAGGGTGCAGAACTCCGTTTTTGAGTGTTTGTTGGAGCCAGCACAATTCGTTAAATTAAAACAAGATTTAGAAAATATAATTGATACGGAGAAGGACAGCTTGCGGTATTATTTACTTGGATCGAATTGGAAGAAAAGAGTTGAGCATGTTGGAGCAAAAGAAACCTATGATCCAGAGGGACCCATGGTTTTTTAGCGCGAACCTGTAGTGGTTGGAATAACCCTAGGAGATTCGCGGAGCAGTAGTTAATGGGACTAGGTTTAAATAGGTTCATCATGATTTACCTAATAATAAAAGAGTTTTATAGGTTCGCGCTGATAAACAAGTTGGATGCCTATAAAGCTACGTTTATTATATGACTGTCGCATCCCGCGGGGGTGCGTGGATTGAAACCCATGCAGCCCATTTTTACGTCAATACGCCCTTGAGTCGCATCCCGCGGGGGTGCGTGGATTGAAACCAGGTACGTTCAAAATCTCGTTTAGTATACCCCGGTAGTCGCATCCCGCGGGGGTGCGTGGATTGAAACTTAATCAAACAGCAATGCAGTACGTAACCTCTATCAGTCGCATCCCGCGGGGGTGCGTGGATTGAAACCTAGACAGGTATCTATAGGGGGTCCGGTTGGGGCAGCGTCGCATCCCGCGGGGGTGCGTGGATTGAAACACATTCAC